>JBDOMX010000418.1:0-20095 GCA_039831615.1 Planctomycetaceae bacterium | reverse complement strand
GTGTTCTTCCGGTTCGCATTTTCAATACGTCGTCGCCGGGATTTTGTCGCTCGTTTCGCAGACACCGCCTGCCGTTTTTGATAAGCTGAAGCCATCACCCGAAATCCTTTTCTGTCCCGCTTGTTGTGTCGTCTTAACAACACTCAATACGCGGATTTCAGCAGGGTTTCGGGTGTTTTCTTTCACAACACACTCAATTGGTCGCTTGTACTGAGACTATTCGTCGATTCCGACGTTTTAAACGGTCGATTCACATTTCATTCCGGAACGGATTCGTCGGCGATTGCCATCATGGCACACGATCAGGTGAACTCTGTTTGCTCCCACTCTGAAGCCTGTTCAAAAAACGCTGCATATCGACGGGCCATGAGGTGCTGAAGTCCAGAAGTTTCCCGGACCGTGGATGCTGGATGCGCAAGACCGCCGCATGCAATGCCAGTCGTGGGGATCCACTGCAGTCTTCCAGAAGATCATTGAGCGGACCGCGATATTTGATGTCACCGCAAACCGGATGTCCGAGTTCTGCCAGGTGAATTCGAATCTGATTGGTGCGGCCCGTCTCCAGAGTGCATTCCAGTTCGCTGTAGCTCCCCAGAATCCGCAAAGTACGTACGTGGGTCACCGCCTGCTGACCGATGGTTGTATCGCTGGTGCTTCCTCGAATTCCGTCACCGCGATCCCGAATCAACTGTGAGATCACCGACTGATCTGTCAGTGTTCCCGGAATCACACAGAAGTATTTTCGGACGGCTTTGTGTTCGGCGAACTGGCTGATGAGTTGTTGTTGAGCTTTCTCAGTGCGTGCAAAGACCAGCAGGCCGCTGGTGTCGCGATCAATTCGATGCACCGACCACAGTCGTGGGAGTTTCTGACGCAGTCGACGGCCTGTACGGCGAGCGGCGTGCCGGGCAATCAGTCGAGCGACAGATTCATCGAGTGTGGGCTGTGCCTGCCGACGTGCTGCTGGCCAGCTGAGCTCCGAGTTGCGGCGGAGTGTCGTCATACCCGACGGCTTTTCGGCGATGACAACTTCATGGTCGACGTACCGCACGATGACATCTGCGTCAGTGGCTGGCGGTGGCAACGGTTCGGCGCTGACTCGGACGGTCTCCCCTGCGGACAGTGTGCGTCCTTCATCGATACACAAGACGCCATTGATGGCGACCCGGCGTGCCTGCAGCAGCCGACGAACGTCCTTCCACGATTGACCCGGCATGTGCCGACGCAGCTCCGCCAGGATCTTTCCCGGTTCGCTCGGCTCGATGGAAAACTCACACTCGACAGGTGGCACGGTCGTGTCCTGACTGTTGGTTGCAGTGGAAAAGGACAGCCCATCCATCCTGAAGGCGGCACGTGCTCATCGGAATCAGCCCGGATTCATGATGACGCCGGATCGGTGGTGATGGACAGGCGGAGCGCGTCCTCCAGACTTTTGACGGCACTCCGCCAGCGTTGTTGGAATTCCTGCGATTCCGGGGAGTATCCGGTCAACATTTTTGCAACCTGAGGTAATGCGGCCGGGAACAGGATAATCGAAGTGATCATCAGCATCAAAAAATCAGGTTCAATGGAATCGGGCAGATTTCCCTGTTTCTGAGCATGTTTCACGAGCTCAGTATGTTTCCGGTAATATTCGTAACGCCAGTCTTCGTCGATGACGGCATCTGCATCATGGCACATCGCTTCACCGATGATCATTCGTATGTACTCTCGGTCCCTGAGTGTTTCAGTGAAGTAGCTGTACATGACATCGGCGAGGACCAGCGGTGAGTCAGGCAGCATGCGAATTCGCTCATCCAGCTTCTGCCTGAGTGCCGCCTTGAAGAGGCCTTCTTTGTCACCGAAATGCCGATAGACCAGTGATTTGTGGTAGTTCGCCTCTCGAGCGACGGCCTCAATCCGAGTGCCGTCAAATCCCTTTTGAGCGAAGTGAGTAATTGCTGCCTTGAGCAGGGCATGATACGAGGCCGGCGCGTCGGTCCCGGCCACATCGGCCGGCGGGCGGATACTTCCATTCGTCCTGTCCTCAGGTGTCGAGTCTTCCATTCGGCCAAAGTCCTGTGTGGTTCGTCAGTTGTTGCAGCAGGTTTTGTTTTTGAGTTCTGGATGATTTGTTTCTACGTTGTCGCAGGAGTGATCTCAAGGATTCCGGAACGATTCCGGTCGAGAGCGAGGCGAATGCCGGCGGCGCTGATCCGAATGGCGGCCGAGGTTTGACATTGTGCAGTGATTTGCAGGACGCGGCCTGTTGAATCGATCATCGAGGCTCAGACTGGCCTTGGCTCGATTTTGACTTTGGGGGTAAAACACGGCGTGATGAGTGCTGTCGTACAGCAACGAGATTCCTATTTCTCGATCGGGGAGATCGGTCGTGAGACGTTTGGCTGTTGTCGGTGTGGATTCGTCAGTAGGTTCCGCAATCATGGTTCACTTCGATGGTACGGCCGAAGTGAGTGGAGTCC
Source organism: Planctomycetaceae bacterium (assembly GCA_039831615.1). GTDB lineage: Bacteria > Planctomycetota > Planctomycetia > Planctomycetales > Planctomycetaceae > S139-18. Next base: position 17,633 of record JBDOMX010000418.1, on the reverse strand, counting down.
GGCTGGCTCAACAGTCCGCTGTCGGTGACCTCTGCGATCGCTGTACAGACATCGTCGTTTGCGGTGATGCGTCGCTGTCATCGTGGGATGACGGATTTGGGGATTTGAAGAGCGACTGCAGGCTGGTTCCCGAATACTGTCAGTGGGCAGAAAGAGCGGGCTCCCGACTTGTCTATATTTCCAGCGATGCCATTTTTGGAGGTCCGTGGGTATTTCACGATGATGACAGTTCAAAGTTTTGCCATTCGCCGATTGCTCAGCAACTGCAATCGATCGAGCAGACCGTCCTGAAGTCGGATCGAAATCTCGTGATTCGGACCAACGCGATTTCAGATGTGAGTGGCTCGTGGCTGGACCGAATCAGAAACTCATTTCGCAGTCAGATCCCGCAGCGGTTTACTGCGAATCAGTATGCGACCCCTCTGGCGGCATGCCGACTTGCGTTGCTGCTGGATCACGTTCTGCAGACACCTGCGGCAGGTGTCGTACATCTCGCAGGAGCAGAGCGTCTGAGCGCCTGGAATTTCGCAACTCAAATCGCGAGAGCGGAATCAGTCAATATTCAGTGCGCACTCCCATCAATAGAACCTGAACCCCGTGAGCAGTCGCTGCGTTGCACGCGTGCTCGAAACGAACTCCGTCTTCGCATGCCGACACTCAGCCAGACGATCGCGGAACTGACGACCACCGCAGTCACCGGCAGTCGCCAGGCCGCATGAGAGCGGGCAAAGAATCCGGGATCCACCGCTCAATCCGCAGGTCTTTCAAAGGCCCGGCTGTTTCAGAATCGGCATGGTATTCATGGCCCCGGGTCCAGCGCAGAACTCGACCCAGGTCTGTTGTTTCTCGTCCAGTACAACCAGTCCCTTGTCAGTTCCAATGAGTTCATGTACGTGAGATGATTGAGTGGCTAAGGTTGCAGCGCTGACGCACGCTGGATTGGATGATGCAGCAATTCGTGTGTCGTCCAGTGAGACCAGGCGCAAACAAGTGAATGAATCATTGGAAAGAGTGAGTGGGGCGGTTCGTCACCCTGTCCGGCCGTTGGTTCGCATCACAGTCCGTCAATTTTGACAAACGACTCACCGACGTCCACGGAAACGTCGTCCACGATGTACTGGCGTAGAACGGTAAGTAACCGTGAATAATCCCGGTGATACTCAGGTGCAGGGGGACGACGAGCGCGAAGGGTCGCGACGTCTGAGTCTGGAAGGCAATCAGCCGCCCGCAGAGATCAGTGGCTACACGATGATCCGCCGACTGGGGACCGGAGCCTACGGCACCGTGTGGCTGGCACGCGAGGATAACACCGGCCGGATGGTTGCCGTCAAGTATTATCCTCATCGTCGAGGTCTCAACTGGTCATTGCTCAGCCGCGAAGTTGAGAAGCTGGCAACGTTGTACACCTCGCGCAACATCGTGCAGTTGCTGGATGTCGGCTGGAATGCGGAACCTCCCTATTACGTGATGGAGTTTGTGGAGAATGGTTCGTTAAGTGCCCACATGGCCCGTGGACCACTTCCCATCAACGAAGCCGTGCGCATCACAGGAGAAGTGTGTCGTGCCCTGGTTGAAGCACATGGTGCGGGCGTTCTGCATTGCGATCTGAAGCCTGATAACGTGCTGCTGGATTCGTCGTTTCAGGTAAGGCTGTGTGACTTTGGCCAGTCTCGGATGTCGCATGAGCGCAGTCCCGCATTGGGAACACTGTATTACATGGCTCCTGAACAGGCCGATCTTGAGGCCGTTGCTGACGCCCGCTGGGATGTCTATGCCGTGGGAGCGCTGCTGTGCCACATGCTGGTCGGCGTGCCTCCCTTCCGTACGTCGGAGCTGCAGCGAACGCTGGAGTCAACGGAATCGCTCAACGATCGACTGGCGACGTATCGCGACGCCATTAAGAATTCACCTCAGCCGACCGCTCATCGTTCCTTAAAGGGAGTCGACAAGCGGCTGAGCCACTTGATTGATACGTGCCTTTCGGTTGACCCCGCCGAGAGACTGCCCAATGCTCAGGCGATTCTTGCCGAACTGGAAGGACGGGATCAGCAGCGCGCAAGACGACCATTGTTGCTGCTTGGCGTTTTGGGACCATTGTTATTGATCGCCGCCATGGTGCCACTGTTTGTCAACGCGCTCCGGGACAATCTGACCGAGATGACAAACGGACTGACTTTCCGCGCCCTCGAAAGCAACGCCTTGTCGGCACGCGCACTGGCTGGTGCCCTCGAAGCCGAGTTGGAGGGGCGATTGACCGATCTGCAGGACGTTGCAGAGCTGGAGGGCAGGCTCACAGATCTGAAGGATGCTGTGAAGCCGGAGGATCTGCCGACGAATCCACTCGAGATTCCGATGAGTGCAGAGCTGATTGGCCCACTGGAGGAAGCGTTGACGCAGCGGTCGCTCGAAAGCATCCTCAGGGAGTCGCATCATTCGCACGATCTGATCCCTGATGAACGCCCGAAATGGATGCAGAGCCTCGATCAGGCGCGATCACGGGCAGATGAGAGAAACAGCGAACGCCACCACAAACTTGATGTCAGCTGGTTCCTGCAGGATCGGCACGGGAATCAACTGTGGAGGAGCCCCTATGCGGAGCCTGGCGCACCGACGACAGTCGGGAAAAACTATGCCTGGCGAGACTACTTCCATGGACACAGCCGAAAGTACGACAAGGGTACCGAGCCGGCAGACATTACCCCGATTAAAGAACCGTACGTGTCCCTGCCATTCACCAGCAGGGCCACGGGGCAATACATGGTGGCGTTGAGTGTGCCGGTGATCAGCTCATCCGGCGAGATCATTGGTGTCCTCGCGCGGACGGCGCATCTTGCTGATTTGCGCGAGCGGCTCGGGCAATACATTCGGGAAGGTAACCATCATCATGGTGACGAAGACGGAGTGTTTCGCAGGATCGCTTTGGCCGATTTCCGAACCGGCGAATTACTTGACCACCCCTGGCTGCACCAGCAAAGTCCCGACAAGCGAAAGTATTACCGCGACAGGTTGTTTCTTCCGATGGAAGCATTGTCGAAGCTCAATGCAGCTCGGCAAAACATGCAGCAGTCAGACAATTCGGAGTACGAAACACGTGCGGTCGAGGTTCTGATCAGGGATTATGACGACCCGGTCGGCCAACTCGCCGACAGCTCAGCAGAACCCTATCGTGGAAAGTGGATGGCCGCGATGGCTTTGATGCAGCACAGCGGAACCCCGTGGATCGTCGTTGTGCAGGAACCGCAGGCCAATATGCTGAAGCCTGTCGAGGACATGACTCGTGAAGCCATACGCACGGCATGGATCGCGGTCATCACGAGCATTCTGCTGATGGGAATCATCTGGATCTTTGTCAGCCGTGCGATCGCCGGATCCAAAAGCTGATCGTTCGATGCCGGACGCTATTTGTGGGGCACAAAGTTGCCAGCGGGCGGGAACTTGTGCCAGATCGTGGCGAGAATCGTTCCTGTCAGCATGCACCCGAAGGTGTAGATAATGCATGGGATGATGGCAGGGGATTCCGGCCCGAAGAGATGAATTGCGAGGGCGGTTCCTGCACCCGCGTTCTGCATTCCGACTTCCAGTGTTAACGCTCGCCGCATGCGTTCCGGCAGTTTTACGGCGAGTCCTCCGAAATACCCCGCGAAGTATCCTCCGGCATTCATAGCCGCCAGCAGTCCAACCAATGACCCAGCAACGGATTCCAGCCTGCCACGTTGCAGGCCCACAGCGATCGCGATGATTCCGAGGATCGCCAGATTCGCCAGGATCCCCGACACGTGTGCGAGTCGTTTCGAGGTCCCTCCGCTAACACGAATCAACAGATGTCCGCAAATCACCGGCAGCACGATGGTAACAATCAGCATCCGGATGGCTTTGCTCCCGTCATAGTCAACGGCGTCGCTTAATGTGAATCGGAGTACGAGTGGAACGACGAGTGGCGAAAGGAGGGTGGCGCAGGTGGTGAGGCTCACCGAATAACTGACGTTGCCGCGGGCCGCCAGCGTGAGTACGTTCGAAGCCATGGCCCCGGGGACGCAGCCGACGATCAGAATTCCGGCGGCAGTTTGGGGATCCGGCCGGAACGTCTGAACCATCATCAGCGCAAGCAACGGCATACTGACATACTGGATGATGGTTCCTGCGACAACAGTTGGCCACCTTCTGACAAGGGCATTCACTTCCTCGGCCGGTAGAAGAATGCCGATGCAGAACATGACCACGACAACAAGAGAATCGATGCCCGTTCCGCCGGCTGCCGCGAATGGATCGAACGGCAACCCGAGTTGCGGCCAGAGGAACGCGGTGGCTGAACTCAGCAGCAGCCAGATGAGCAGGAATCTCTGAAGCATGTCGGAACGAATTGCAGAGGAGACAGACCGTCAGTCAACGGTCGAAATGAGCTCTTTTGGCCGATTGTTCGAAGTTGAGGACATCATGTCACTATGTCAGTTGTCCTGCAATCAGTTGCTCTGCGATCAGCTGGTGCCGCATGGCCGTCCCGGAACCCAGTGACTCCAGAATGGCGTCTTCGGTGACCACAAATCCCAGCATGCCGCCGGGAGGTTCGAAGATGATGGTTTCTCTGAGCGTACATCCCCCAGCAGTTGCTGAAATTGTTTGATCGTGATGCCAGGACTGCGTCGGACCCAGGACCTGTTCGGCAACGATCTGTGAATCGGTTACGGTTGTCCAGCGGTGGCGCAGCACCTGACGGAATCCGCCCGTGATAATTGCGAAGGTGATTTCTGCTCCGGCAGTGACAACTTCGGGAGACTCGATGATTTCAATCGCCAGCTTCGGATCTGTGATCAACGGAAAGTTTGAGACGGAGCCAAGGTAGTCTCGAAGGGTCGCAGGGCAACATTCGAATTGTGCGGAAAGAGTAAACTGACCCATGATCGTTTCCGGTCATTTACTGAATGATTCAGTGACGATGCTCGCCGTGACTCCTGCAATGGGATATCCCTCCTGGACGATTCAGCATAACTTACATCCAGGCCGGGTCGATAACTCGTTATGAACTTTCCTGCTGAACTGCTTAAACAATGCTGGTTTATGACCGGGCCGACGGCCGTCGGGAAATCGGCCGCTGCACTGCTGCTCGCAGAGCGTCTCAATGCGGAAATCCTGTCGCTCGATTCAATGGCAGTGTATCGTGGAATGGACATAGGAACGGCAAAACCGGAAAAATCCGAACTCGCGGCAGTGCGCCACCACCTGATTGACCTCGCAGATCCTCATCAGGACTTCACCATCGCGGAGTACCTCGATGCGGCACTGGCAGCCGCTCAGGACGTCACACGACGCGGTCGCCTCCCGCTGTTTGTCGGCGGGACCGGATTATATTTGCGGGCCGTTCTTCGAGGCCTCTTTGAAGGACCACCTGCGGACCGGAATCTGCGTTGTCGTCTGGAACGACAGGCTCGGCAGCACGGTCCTCAATACCTTTACGATCAATTGGTGGGTGTAGACCCGCCAACCGCTGCGCGCCTGCATGTCAATGACCAGCGTCGTGTGATCCGAGCCCTGGAAGTTCACGCCATCACCGGCGTGCCGATTTCGGAGCAGCACCACAATGTGGTTCGTCCGGGGGCCGAACAGCCGGAAGCTGTGTTTTGGCTCCACGCACCACGCGACTGGCTGCGCGATCGAATTAATCGACGTGTCGATCGAATGATGCAGCGAGGATTGCTGGACGAGGCTCAGATGCTGCTGAACGCTGAGTCCGCCCCGGGACGGACAGCGCGGCAGGCACTTGGGTATCGCGAATTGTTTGCGCACCTTGAAAATGGCCAACCTCTGGACGAATGTGTGGAATTGATAAAGGTGCGAACGCGGCAATTCGCAAAACGACAACATACCTGGTTTCGAAATCTGGAAGAGTGCCGCTGTCTTTCGGTCAGCGGGGACGAGTTACCGGACCAACTGGCCGATCGGCTTTGCCAGGAATTTCGACGGTGTGACTTGAACTGAGACCAGCGCAGACCTTACAGCTTACGTGTTCAATGACTGTGCGACAGGACGGTTTGCTTCTAAACTGATCGCACTGACAGTGCGATTCGGGAATCAATCATGAGGGCAATTCAGCTTCAGGAGCCACGGCAGCTGATGCATGTGGACATGACCGATCCTGGGAATCCGGGCCCAGGTGAGGCACTGGTGCGAACCCACAGAATGGGCATTTGTGGCACGGACATCAGCGGGTATCTTGGCAGGATGCCGTTTTTCAGCTATCCGCGGATTCCGGGTCATGAATTGGGTGTTGAAGTTCTGGCGGTAGCGGACGATGTCACCAACGTAAAGCAAGGTGACCGCTGCAGCGTCGAGCCTTACATGAATTGTGGAACGTGTTATCCGTGTCGCCGTGGCCGTCCCAACTGCTGCGAATCCCTGAACGTCATCGGTGTGATGGTCGACGGAGGGTTATGCGAACGGTTTCTGGTCCGCGCCAGCAAGTTGCACCGGTCGGATCGACTGTCGATGGAGCAGCTGGCCATTGTGGAAACATTAGCCATCGGCCGCCACGCCACTGATCGCGGTGAGCCACAGGCAGACGAACACGTATTGATCATCGGTGCCGGTCCGATTGGTCTGGCCACGCTGGAGTTCACTCGACTGACCGGCGCAACCGTCACGGTCATGGATATGAACCCTCGTCGCCTTGACTTCTGCAGGGCACAGTATGGGGTTGATCACACGATCCACTTCACAGCGGACGGGACACCACTGGATCAGGCGATGGAAATTACCGATGGTGATCGTTACTCCGTTGTGACGGACGCCACAGGCAGCCAACAATCCATGTCTGATGCCTTCCAGTATGTTGCGCACACGGGGACTCTGGTGTACGTGGGAATTACAACGCTGGAGGTTTCTTTCGTCCATCCCGCGCTGCACAAGCCGGAACTCACCTTAAAGGCGTCCCGGAACGCGCTGCCAAATGATTTCCCGGCGATCATTGATTTGATTGAAGATGGCACGGTCGACACCGGTTCCTGGATCACTCATCGGACCACCTTCGATTCGGTGGTTGATGATTTTGAATCGTTCACCCGACCGGAAACAGAGGTCATCAAGGCCGTCATTCACGTGGCTGATTGACGACAGGTCGTCTGAGACGACGTGGGATACTCGAACGCAGCCGGAGAATGTCGGCCTCCCTGGAGTAGTACTCGCCCGAGGTCACATTGAATTCGTATCGCAGCTGATCGATCAAACTCCGAAACACTCTTAAAGAAACTGAAGTTAAGATGATCTGTGAGCCGCTTGGCCTCGCGCCGTCATTTGGATTCGGCGATCGCATCGGAGCAGCGACTCCTGGACATGTGGAGTCGATGAACCGGGCCGGTGCCGGCATTGAGCCGATCTATCCTCAACAGTCAATTCGCGAAATGACGCGTACGCGCAGGACGGCGCTTCAAGTGATGGAAGACGCCCTGTCCGGTGCGCGGGACGCCGGCTGGACGGGTCGGTTGGGGGCAGACGCCGATCACCTGAAGACCGAGGCTGACGTCGACGTCACGGCAGCGGCGGGATTTACGTTTTTCACGATCGATCCGTCCGACGAGGTGGATCAGGCGGCCGATGACTACAGTGAATCTCAGGTCCGGACGAGATTCGAATCGATTCGGGAAACAGCAAACTGGTTCAGCGACTACGTGGGTCAAACAATCTCACTCGCGACCGGGACGGTCGTTGAACTGTCCGAAGAAGCGTGCATGAAAGCCGCCGTTAAATATGGTCCGGCGATCGCCCGTGCGATAAAAATGGGGCAGTACATTCGGCAGGTTCACGAGTCCGTCGGCAGGGACTATGAGATCGAACTGTCAGTCGACGAGACGGAACAGCCGACCACGCTGGCTGAACATTACATCATTGCTCATCAGTGTCTGCAGAGCGAAATGAAACTGGTGAGCCTGGCACCACGATTCATTGGCGACTTCGAGAAGGGCGTCGACTTCAAGGGGGATCTGGACGCACTCGACGTCTCACTGTCAGATCATGCTGCAATTGCTGCGTTGCTGGGTGGCTACAAACTGAGTCTTCATTCGGGATCCGACAAATTGTCCATGTACAGTCTGCTCGCCCGCACAACACGAGGGCAGTTTCACGTCAAGACTGCCGGAACCAGCTACCTGGAAGCGCTCCGAGTTGTGGCTCGGCATGACGCCCCCCTGTTTCGTCGCATCATCGACTTTGGGCGGAGTCGCTATGATACGGATCGCGCGACGTATCATGTCTCGGCAACGTTGAAGTCCGCACCGGAAACAAAAGCCGTTAGTGACATCGTTGAGCTGGAAAGAGAATACCTGGAACTCTGGTCAGAGGTTCCTGACGGCCGAGGTTTCACGAAACCCGGACGACAGATTCTGCACTGTACCTTCGGGTCGACGTTAACGGATCCACAACTGGGATCGGCGGTCCGTGCAGTGCTCGACGAACATCCGGACACCTATACCGAAGTTCTGGCCGAACACTTTTCCAGACATCTGCAGGCACTCCAAACCGGAATGTAGGAACACGTCGTACTCTCAACTCTCACGATTGTGCTGCCGTCCGTTCATCAGTGAACCGGCGGCATCCCGTCCGAGCCCATGCAACGCGCCAACCGGCGATCTGATTCGTGCTAGGCATTGATGAGTTCGCACACACGTTCGCCGCCCAGCTGATCGGGCGAAATTACATCATTGACTCCCGCTTTCCGCATGCGATTCGCGATGGTGAGGTCGTTGGACTTGGCAATGACACAGATGTCGCCACCGATATCCCGACAGGTGATGCCAATGAGCAGGTTGTCCAGCTCCGATTCCATCGCGGCCACGACATTCGTCGCGTTCAGTACGTTGGCTTTGGCAAGCTGTAACTCATCACTGCCTTTGCCTTCCACAACCAGAAGCCGACGGAATCGTTTTGTGAGGGCAGCCAACTGCACCAGATCATCATCAATCACTACCACCTGTAGCCGCTGACGGATCATCCGTTCAATCACAGCTGTGGCAATCGGACCGGATCCGCACACAATGGTGTGGCCTTTCAATGTAGCAATCATGCGAGTTGTTTTCCTGTTTGAGAAGTAGCCACTGAGTTGACCTTCAACCATGAAGCTGGTCAGGACAGCTGTCCAGCCGGTCATGGTGATCAGGCATGCGGGGATGAGGACACATGTGAATCGCTGTCCATTCTCGGAAAGAGCGTGTGTTTCGCCATAGCCCACCGTCGAGAGCGTGATCAGAGTCATGTAGAAGCTGTCCCAGACGGGCCAGCCTTCAATGACGGAGTACCCCACAGTGCCACTGGTGACAAGAACGATCACACAGATCAGTACCTTCATCACACGAATGATGATGAGGTTGTCAGAATCAATGAATCTCATGACACAGTTCTTATCAGAGCGGCCTGATTCCCACTGGGCAGTTGCCGCCCAACCGGAGTGATTGTCATTTTCCCGTTTTCGCGTCGGTCGCAACCTGGAACGGCAGTACGACTGCTTCCCGTGAGGTCACGCACAAATATGCGACAAAGAAACGCCATAAAATCAGGTCAACAACACGCTTCGGAAATTGCCTGGATGCTCTCCACCGATGTTCTGTTGATCTGTTCGAGGTCGTGTGAGTCGATTTCGATCTGAGCGCGTGCCAGAATCTCGGCGGTAGAGAATTCGGAATCGGCCTCGTCGAACCAGAGATCCGCGAGGTGATTTGCAGCGAACACGATCTGTACCAGTCGACCGCCGAAATCAGCTGTCTCCGGGTCATGATGGCATCCAATCACGTCGACGATTTCATCCGGAAGTCCCCAGTCCTGACCACAACGTCGTCCGACGTCAGTGTGCGGCATTCCGTAATGATCGACTTCGGCAGCGGTCAGGCCACTCTTTTTCGAACTCGACAGCAGCTGCACATAGTTGTCTGTGTCATAGTCCAGAATGAACAGCTTGCCGACGTCATGAATGACTCCGCCAAGAAATGCTTCGTCAGGAACGACATCCTCTACTTTTTCAGCCAGCAACCGCGCGACGCAGCCGCAGGCCAGCGAATGCTGCCAAAGGTCGGTTCTGACAGCGGCCGTGGACTGTGTTCCTGAATCAAAGACGTCTCCCAGTGCCGTCGAAATGGCCAGGTCACGCAGTGCCCTCAACCCCAGTACGACGGTTGCGTGATCGATCGATCGGATTTGGCCGGAGCATCCGTACAACGGGCTGTTGGCAATCTTCAACAGCCGCATGGACAACCCCGGATCGTACTTAATGATCTCCGTCAGCTCGCGAATTGTGCAGGATTCATCATTGCAGGCAGCCATCAACTGGCTGGCTGCCGCGGGAAACGGGCGTAACTCCAGCATCTCATCAAGAGCCTGCTCAAGTGAACCGGTTACAGCTGACATTATATCTTTCTGACGTCATTTGTTGATGTGCGGCCGGCGCATGAGCCGCAGTGGACTCAGGAATGTTAGATCTGGAGAAGGCAGTCGTGGCTTCCATCGATGCCGTGGCGTTCAACTTGTGGAGAGAATTGCGGGCCTCCCCGGACTGGATCAATCCACAGATCTGCGGGTGGAATTAGGAAGTCTGGTTCGGTCGCACCGAATAAAGCCCCATCCCTTCAGCAGTTCTCAATGTAGCCAACTGCAGGAAATGCTGATCAATGCGGATGCGGAGATTCGTGTCCGGGGCGGGCCAGTGTGTCCGGTCGCTTATCGCCTGGTCGAACGCAAAAAAGGTCCTTGCGGCGGACGCTGCCTGGGCCGTGACACGGGCGGCGGGGTTCCCTGAATCCGGGAGATCGCCCATTGGCAGGCTTCATACTCTCGACCACCAATCCGCATTTCTGCCATCGCCGACTGCATTGGTTCGACAGCCTGCACAGAGTGCATCCGTCCCAGACTGATCGCAGCCGCAGCTCGTACCTCGGGGTATTCAGGTTGAATCAGGGAGGCATCGCCCATTCGACTGATCAGTTGTCGAACGAGTTCATCAGGGGGGGCATTTGCGTAAATGTGGCCGAGTGCCCAAATGGCAGAGGCTCTCGATCGAGCTCCCATATCGCCTCGCTTGGGCACAAATTTCACAAGGACGGGAGCAGCAGACAACCGTTTGGCCTGTCCCACGGTTTCGAAGAGATACCACAGACACGCATCGTTCCGCAAATCCAGCTTTGCCCCGGTCGATTGCAAAGGGTTGAGCGGCAGCGAATCACATTTTTGCGCCATGAATGCCTCGATTGCCGGCAGCGCATCAGGCACGGCCAGTTCACGGAGTGACCATGCTGCGGTGACCCCAACCTCCATTCTGGCGTGGTCCAGTAAGTCGATCAGACGAGCCGCCGCGGGTTCGTGGTCCACCTGTCCAAGCAGTCGCGCAGCCTGCTCCAGACCTCTCCAGTCCGCTCCCGCAAGAACACGTTCAGCCTGCTGCAATATCACAGGAGCAAGGGCGTCCGTTTGCATCTGATGCTGTAAGGACTCGCGCACAAAATGGCGGACGTTCGGATGCGGGTCATTCAGCAGATTCGCCAGTCGCTCAACAGATTCTTCAGTAGCCCGATTGACAAGTGACATGGCAGCCAGCCGACGCACTTCCGCATCATCCCTGGTCAGCAACTGATCTGCAATCGGATGAACGGACTCCGGATTAACCTCGAGCAAATGTCGCAAAGCGGTGGCAGCCACGGCCGGACGTTGATCCTGTGCCAACGCAAACATCAGTTGCTCTGCCTCCGGGCCGTCGTGGCCGATTAGCAGTTTTGCGGCGATCAAACGATTCACGAAGTTCTTCTCGGATTGATCTGATGCAAGTTTTCGGGATGTACCGGTCAGCCCGGCGCTCGTCAGCGATCCCAGCGCAGCAGACGCGGCGAACCGCACTTCAGTTGACGAAGACCCGTCCAGTACGAGTTCGAGCAGTCCGGGGACTGCGTCGGTCCGCTTCGCTGCGGCCAGTCCTTCGGCTGCCAGCACCAGATGCGTCGCGGTGACTGATGAAGACCGCCGAACTCGCGCCAGCCACACATCCTGGATCGGTTCAAACTGCCAGCGGGCCAGGGCCGGTTCAATCATGCGACTGACGGTATGATTGCCCGATTTTGTGAAGTCGTACAAATCAGCAGCTGATTCGCGAACATCAAGTTGGATCAAAGCGGCAGCAATCGAAAGCCGCACCGCATCGTTTGTTGCGGTCCGGCAGCCATCCAGCATTGCGTCATTCATTTGCGTGATGTCGGCGGCACCCATTTGATGCAGGCGCATGAGCGCGATGGCCGCTTCGCGCCTGAGGTCTTCTTCGGGACTGATGAGAGCTGCTCTCCACAAGTCGGCCCAGTCATTCGGCAGGTAGTATTCGTCCTCAAAAATCGCCAGTTGCGGATCGCTGTCCATCGCAGATGTTAACGTTGGCAGCCGTTCGACTGCGTACAGAGTCGAACAGAGCACGCTGGCAACCGACATGTATCCAACAAGTGCTGTAGATTTCATGACTGACTCTGATTCGCGGAATGCGACACTGGACGGGAACAGGACGCTGTGGGGCTACTGGGTCGCTGTGACGGAAAGAAACGCGTCTTCCAGGTCAGCAGCGACTTCGCGAAACTGTGTGACTGGAACCGAAGAGGACACCAGCGATGCGAGCAGTGTGCCCAGGTCATCTTCAGGCCGACTGGTTCGAAAACGGACCATAGACTCGGCTTCCGACGGCGACACGGCGCTGACATCGTTCGTAAAACGAACAACAATGTCGGTTGCCTGCTGCAGCGGCTGCCCGGCCGACAACTGGATTTCAATCGTACGTTCCTGGCTGACGTTCGCCATAATTTCATCCAGTGTTCCGGCCCCCCGCAGCTTGCCATTTGAAATAATCGCAACCCGATTGCAGATGCGGGCCAGTTCCGGAAGGATGTGACTGGTGACAATCAATGTTTTACCGGCGTCAGCCAGTCGCAGCAGTATTTCGCGCATTTCGATGCGCGCCGACGGATCGAGGCCATTTGCCGGTTCGTCGAGAATAAGGACTTCCGGGTCATGCAGCATTGTACGAGCGATGCCGATACGCTGTTTCATGCCGTGACTGAGTGATTCCACGAAGCGATCCTGCATCCATCTGGCATTCGTGATGTCCAGAACTTCCTCGACGCGCTTTCGGCGCTGCTGGCGACTGATACCGTACGCGGCCCCGAAAAAATCGAGATATTCTGTCACGCGCATGTTGTCGTATGAACCGAAAACATCCGGCATGTAGCCAACGAGTTGTTTGATGCGGTGGGTTTCACGCGAACAGTCAACACCGGCGATTGATGCGGAACCACTTGTCGGACGTGACAATCCCACCAGAATGCTGATGGCGGTTGTCTTGCCAGCTCCGTTTGGTCCGATAAACCCGAGAATCTGCCCGCGACCGACGGAAAGTGACAGATCATCGACGGCAGTAAAATCGCCATATCGCTTCGTGAGATTCTTTACGATCACGACATCATCGGTGGGATTCATTCGTCTGTTCCTTCCTGTGTCGTTGTCGCCCCATCGACTCTGTCCGTCGTTCGGCCGAACAACTCCAACCGGACAAAATCGATCTTCCAGGCTCTTTGTGCTGCTGTGCCCGTGCTGCCGTCTTTAGGTGGTTTGACACCAATTTCCATGTAGTAGCCGCCATCGGGGTCCAGCTGCACCTGGTCAGCATCAGTTAATGTGAGGTTGTATTTGCCCGCCGCTTCATCGATCACTCCGGCGTTGACCAGACTCCCGCGTCGCCCAACCGTGAAGCTGACTTCACGGCCAGGCGCCAATAGTTTGAATTCGATGTTCACCCGACTGATCGTTAGAGGTTTCACCGACTTTGGGACGTTGAAACGGAGAAGCGTTTGAGTATGTTGAAATCCCTCGCTCCACATCCCCGTACGATTGTCGTATACGGTTGTTGTTCCCCCGCTGTCTGTCGTCGCTGCTTCAAAAGTCAGAAATGGTGACGGTACGTAGACACTGGTTCCTGGTGGCGTCGCGCCATATTCGAGGGGGATCGCCACGAGTGCACGATGAGTTGTGTTGAATCCATCCGGGCAACCTAGACTCAGATCGCCCGGACACATCCAGGCCAGCAAGACAGGATCTCGAGGGAAACGCGACGTCGTTCCTGCTTCAAGGAGCGATCGATAAACGTGCTGGCGCTGGACCTGTTGATCAGTCAGGAGGGAGCCGGCAGCATAAACACCCGGTGCCAGTGTCTCATCGGCACCACCGCTCAACCGATTCTGTGCGGTCCAGTTGATCGCCAGAACGTTCAAAGATCGACTTGCAATCACCATGTCTTCCGGAGTGCCGAAGGAACCAGTCTCGAATGTCCCGTCAACGCCATTCGGTCCAAACGTGACGATCGCCCGCATCGGCTGTTCAAGCAGTCGGGTCTGGCGGGTGGAATAAAACTGGAGCCCGGCGTGTACGCTCAGATCACTCCACTTCGACCTGCCGAAGTCTGTCTGAATCATCTGTTGCATGGTGCCCGTCAACCGTTCCGTCTGTGGAAGAATGACCCGTCCGCGTGATGCCGTGAGGTCGATCGAGTCAGCATCCGGAGCGAACAGTGCCACGCTTCCTGTCGATCGCACTGTTGAAGTTCCGGGCATGACCTCAACGAATTCCGCCAGGTTCACGCTGGCAGGAACAGTGTTGCGGGATGCCTGACCCAATACCACAATCGGCACGGCTGTCAGGATTGCCAGAACAGGACCGACCACAGCCAGACGTTCCAGATGGCGGCCTGGCAGTATTGACCTGCCGGCCTGCTTTTTCCCATCATCGCGCTGTTGTGAAGAATAGAGCGTCCAGCCGATGCCCAGTAACGCACTGCAAAAGAGCCCCAGCAACGAAAGAATGGTGCCTTTCCCGGGAATTCGATAACCGATCTGAGCAGCGAGCAGTGGTTCGAAGTCGCTCGCATCCAGTGGCATCGGATCGGTGGCCCGCGTCCATTGATCGAGCACCTCGACCAGTGACTTTCTGGCAACAAAGTTGGAGTAGAACTCTGTCGGTGCCGGTGGATCGTTGTCGTTTCGATCCCGGATCCAGCCCCGGTTGCCGAGTGTCGTGAACATGACGCGGCCTTTGCCGATCGTGCGCGCAAATGATGCCGGCCAGCTGTTGACTTCGTGAAGCACCTCAACGCCATCCACCAGCACACGGATGAACTCAACCGGGTAGTCAAAACGAAGCAATTCGCCGGTCGGCATTTCAGCGACCCGGTTGTAGATCGGCAGACTGGTCATGCCTGAGCGTTCTTCGAACTGGATCTGTACGCCGTCACCAAAAAGGTGCTTCACAGTGGCGACGTCCACCATGTCGAGGCGAACCCACAGGAGCCCTCCCTGTTCTACCCACGATCTGAGACACGACAGGCGTGCAGGATCCTCTGCGATACGATTGCTGCCGAGAATAATCTGGTCGACCAGGTCCAGTCCATTCGCGTCCACTGGAATGTCCTCGACGTCCATTTCGACCAGCCGTCGTGTCTGACCAAAAGTGATTCGGGTGACGACCGCCAGGTCGACGAGATCCTTGAGTTGTTCGGCACCTGACGTATATATGTCCGCGATCACGGCGGTGATCTTCTCAGCGGGTTGAGCAAGCAATTCAGAATCGATCACGTAATCATCTGATGCCCGCAACAGCGTGCCTTGATCATCGTCGGCTGAATACAGCAGTGGATGCCATACAATGCTGCGTTTGTCAGTCGCCGTTGGCAGCACCGGAAATGTCACCACTCGAGTCGACTCTGGTGGGACCGTGACCTGACGACCATACCGTTTGAGTGATGCCCCGCTGAAGTATCCAGCTGTCACGATGTTTGCCGGTTCTGCGGAGGAATTCGTCAACTCCACCGAAGTCGTCCCCCAGACATTTGGTTTAAAAAAACGCAGTGCCGACGGACGCGCATGTTGGCGCACGGTACCGGAATGCGTTGCTGTCTTTTCCTGAGCCAGCGCCGAGGTGCCGTTGAGAGCGCTCCACGTTAAACTGAAAAGAATCAGCTTCCTGATCGTGCCGTCAGCGCCGAGGTTCATCAGAGATTTCCGTAACAGGGACATTGCATTCCGGGAAAAAGGCACAGGCAGTTTGAGTGTTAAGGGCGGTGGGATGTCTGCTCTGTGGGCCTCTCGACGCCATCGGTTCACTGGATGACGTGCCACGTGAAGTGAGTGTGTCCACCGCTGAATATTCGGCGGTCGTGATTGTCCTGTTAGTCGGGCGTTAAAAGTTGGCGGACTCGAATGGTGAGTACGCCCGTCAGAACCACGCACAACGTGCCCAGAATCCACCAGTTAGCGGGTAACAGGTTGTATTCCCCGAAGCCGGGTGTGTTGATAATACTTAATGCGGCTGCCAGGGGATTGATCATCAGGGCCACCTCGACGGTACTGTGACCGAACGGAGCATCTCGTCCCAGCCAGACCAGCAGTGTCCCCACGCAAATCAGCGACAGAAGCACATAAGATGTCGCCGTCGCAACTGCGGACCGTCTAAAGCAGCTGCTCACCGTGGTACTCAGCAGGATCGAAAACACGGCTGTCAACACAAGGCAGATCACAACCTGCCGTACCTGCTCCTTCACAAGTGGGTTGATCCAAACCATCACAATATAGCCGGGCAGTGTCGCACACAGGATCAAGAGCATCGTCCAGCAGACACTCAGAAGTTTTCCTCGGAGGATGACGCCGGCAGACATCGGCGTCATTCTCAGTAGTTTCCAGCCTCCGCTTTCGTGTTCACCACTGATGAGCCCCGCCGCGAGGCTGGGCGTCAGCAGAACAATCAATGCGACCTGCAACACGACAATAATTGCACCGATCGTCTCAACACCCCAATCAGCGGATCCCAGTGTTGTGATCCATGTTAACGCCAGTGAAACCATCGCGCAACCTGCGACCAGGCGCAAGAGCCAGTGCAGGCGTCCAAACTGCCGACTGCGGAATTCCTTGATCATCACCGGGTTGGCCAGCATGCCGATTTCAGACTTCCGACGCTGAGGATCGACAATGAATGCCAGTCGACGAAAAAAACGCTGGGATCCCGGTCGCTGTTCCGTGATCACTCCCTGTGATCGTGGTTGATCAAGCATGCGGAATCCCAAACGCCGGATCGTTGCGGCTGCCAGACTACAGACTGTCAACATCGCGAATCCGACGTAGTACAGGGCCGCGGCCTCTGGCGGACCAACCGCGCGCTGGCCGACATCACGGTGTCCCAGCAATTCCATCACGGCCGGAAGCGGTGATACGAAGCGGAGCTTCGCCGCCGCGCCTGCAAATGCGGATTCACTTCCCTGCAGGAGGAAATGCGGCACCATCGAAAATACCACAAGTGTCAGCACGCATCCGTAGGTCAAACGCAGCGCACTGTCAGAGCTCCGTGATTGACTACTGACCCACAATCCCACTGCGCCCAGTTCCACGGCAAGCACCGCGAGGACTCCATAAAGTGGTATCAGCTGCCGAGTGAGCGAAATCCCTCCCATGGCATGACATGCGGCCGAGGCAGGAATACTCAATGCAATCAGCACGAGCACAAACCCCAATGTTGCTGCCAGCTTGCCAAAGTAGATTTTCGAAGCGCTCAACGGTGAGTTCAGCAACAGTACGAGTGTTTTTTGCTGCCGT
>JBDOMX010000017.1:0-4548 GCA_039831615.1 Planctomycetaceae bacterium | reverse complement strand
TACCTAGGCAGTTCCATTTATATTACAACCCCCCTGTTTAGGATTTTTTGGAAACAATTTGAAAAAATGCCCGAAAATTATCATTTTGACCCCCTATTTTGGCTTTTTGCCACCCATTTCCATTTATTGCAGACCCCCATATATGATTTTGGGGAAATGTTCCGATTGGCTCAACATGCTAACATTAAATGTGCCGGCCTTACATTTGCTGATCCGTTCGGTGTCAAAATGAATCAGCAGGACGGCGTAACCGATGCCCGCTATCTCCTTCGCCGTGTTTTCATACCAGCCGATCGAGTTCTCGCCGTCGGGAATGATGATCAGACCCGGCAACGGAACGGCGGCCTCGCGTCGTGCAAAGAACCCGGCTTGCTGGCCCGTCACGCCGGTCCAGTTGGTCCGCGCAGAGCGAACGGTAATCCGATGCGTGGCCGCGAAGTAATCGAGGAACAGCGGGAGTGCAGGCAACTTACGTGCGGAATCACTCGAGTCGGCCGATGCAACCGGTCTGACTGCGCGACGGGAAGTTGAGGGACGTTGCGCGGCCGTCAGGACACTGGCCGCGAGAAGCAGACCAGCGATACCGAACAGGCGTCGTCGTCTCACGCCGGTTGTCGATATGGGGTGGAACTGGCTCATTTCACATCCAGATCGATTCCCGCGATGTGTTCGTGGTCGGCCTTGGTGTTATTGGTGTCGAGGCGCACAAGGTAAACGCCCGGCTTGTCGATGCGAAACATCAATCGTGTGCCGATACGACACTTCGGTTTGAAGTTCATGATGACATGCCCGCGCGTGACGATCTTCCCGCGCACTTCCTTTTCCTCGTCGCTGCCCTTCTTGGCATCAATGGGGGGCAACGCCTTCTGGCCGACTTTATCGATCTCGACGATGAAGTAACGGACCTTGACGTCCTTCAGCACGCCGTGCGGATAGACGTTGGTCAGAATGAATTGCAGCACGAGTGGATCACCCACCCTGGCCGTCACCTTGGCCCGCGGTAACGACCCACCAATCGGTGGTTCCTCATCCGACTTCGCCAACGCCTTGCCATCCGGGCCGATGACTTCCATGGTGATCACGGCATGCTCAGCGTTAGCCGAGGAGGTGCCAGAGAACATCACGGCGATTACGAGGAGAGTGATGAAACGAAGCATGAAATTAGTCCTCTTGATCGATGACGAGATCGATAGCTGCGTAATATTCGTGGCCATGCAACAACAGTGTGCCGATGGTTTCGACGCGCACGAGGTAGCTGCCCGGTTTGCGAATCGATAACGCAAATTGCCCGCTGGCTTTTTCCTTGGGTTTGAAATCCAGCAAGAGAATGCCCTCGTGGACGACATCCTTGTCGAGCTTGGGAATTTTCTTCTGGCCAACTTTGTCGATCTTCACCACAAAGAAATGCACGCGCAGACTGGCCAACGTATCGGTCTTGCCTGTGTTGGTGGCGACCCAGTCGACGGTCACCGATTGTCCGGCTTTGGCTTTGACGATCAGTCGCGGGGGCTGTTTCTTCTTCTCGGCTCCCAGTTTTCTCCGCAACACGGCGAGGCGTGTCAGCTTTGTCTGTACCGGTTTCTTACCGGCTGCGACCTTCAATTCAATCTCAAAGTCGTCGGCAAGAGAGGCCGAAGTGGCGAGGCATGCGGCCAAAGTCATGGCCAGGCGAAACATCGAAACCCGAGACATAATGCGTACCCGCTGAAAAAGAGAACAGCCGTATGAGTTCCCCGGATTGTACCCCAATCCTGTCCGTTTGTCTTTTCGATGGCGGTGGGTACAATGGGAAGTTTCCCCTCCGGCGATTCTCGCCGACATGGCAGCGAATGGAAAGACAATGACGGAACCGACGACCGTACCGGAAACGGCCCGCACCGATGACTATCGAGGCGAGGTCGATCCGCGCGGTGAAGAACTGGTGCTGGTCCTCGATTTCGGATCACAAACCGCCCAACTCATCACTCGTCGCGTCCGCGAGCAGAACGTCTTCTGCCAGATGGTTCGGCATGACTTGTCGGCCGAGCGAATCCGCGAGTTGAGTCCGAAAGGACTGATCCTTTCCGGTGGACCCGCCAGTGTTTACGGAGACGGCGCACCGCAACCGGACCCGGCGATTTTCGACCTGGGCATCCCGATTCTCGGCATCTGCTACGGCATGCAGGTCGCGTGTCGTTCGCAGGGGAACACCGTCATTCCCGGTGAGTCGCGGGAATTTGGCCGTACCGATTGTGCCACCACCAGTTCCGATCCGCTCTTTGAAGGCCTCCCCGAAGCTTCGACCGTCTGGATGAGTCACGGTGATCAGGTCGAAGACTTGAACACCAACTTCGTCTCACTCGCCCAGACCGATACCTGCCCGGTCGCGGCCGTCAAACATCGTGATCGGCCACTGTACGGGTTGCAGTTTCACCCCGAAGTCACACATACCGAATACGGCGGGCGACTGCTGGCGAACTTTGTCCGCACCATTTGCGGATGTCGCGGGACCTGGCGAATCAGCTCGCTCATCGACCGCGAGATCGAAACAATTCGCGAGCGAGTCGGCAGCAGTCGCGTAATCTGTGGACTCTCCGGAGGCGTCGATTCGTCCGTCGTCGCGGCGCTGTTGTATCGCGCGATTGGTGATCGACTGTCGTGTATCTTCGTCGACAACGGCCTGCTGCGAAAAGGGGAACGTGCTGAAGTCGAAGAACGATTCGCCAGCCATTTCAAGACCGACTTGCACGTCGTCGATGCCGGCGACCTGTTCCTGAACGAACTCGCCGGCGTCAGTGATCCTCAGGAAAAACGAAAGATCATCGGCCGCCTGTTTATCGACGTGTTCCGCGAAGAAGCCAAGTCGATTACCGATGCCCACTTCCTGGCACAGGGGACGCTGTACCCCGACGTCATCGAATCGGGAGCCAACCCGGACGGCCCGGCCGCGACGATCAAGTCGCATCACAACGTGGGTGGTTTGCCCGAAGAACTCGGTTTTGAACTCATCGAGCCGTTACGTGACTTGTTCAAGGACGAAGTCCGCAATATGGGGTTGGAACTCGGGCTGCCCGACAATCTCATTTGGCGTCACCCGTTCCCCGGCCCCGGATTGGCCGTGCGTTGTTTGGGAGCCATCACCCCGAAAGGGTTGGAAACGTTGCGTGAGGCGGATGCGATTCTCATCGAGGAATTACACACCGCCGGGCTGTACCGTGACATCCAACAGGCATTCGCGGTGTTGCTGCCCGTGCAATCCGTCGGCGTGATGGGTGACGATCGCACGTATGAAGACGCCATCGCGATTCGAGCCGTCCAGACTGACGACTTCATGACGGCCGACTGGTATCATCTGCCCTATGAAGTTCTCAGCCGGATTTCCACGCGAATCACCAATAGCGTTCGCGGCGTGAACCGGGTCGTCTACGACATCAGCTCGAAGCCCCCAAGCACCATCGAGTGGGAATGACGGCGATTCGAGCGTCAACGGTCGCGCTTCCCGCAGATCTTGCCGGTGCGGTCTCCGATCTGCCTTGACGCATGTTATCTGTTTGCTTACATGGGCGTCCGAAAACACTCTCTCGGCACGCTGGCAAGGAGTTCTCAAATGCGTCGCTCAGAAAACCTGTGGTTCGTGATGAGTCTGGTCGTCGGGTTGATTGCCATGGCGCAAACAACACAACTGGCCGCCCAAGACCGTGTCCAAAGGGAATCTCCCAAGAAGAAAATCTACTTTCGTTTCGAGTCACAAAAAGCAAACGACACGCAAGCCAGCAGGCATCTCGTCCCTGTGGAAATCGTCGAACAACAACCCGCCGGTTTGCTGGTCTTCAAAGGCGCACTCGACGTCCCGCTGAATGATGCGATCGGCGTCATCAACGTTGCCGGAACAATTCGCAAGACCGACATCCAACCCAACGGCACCTTCTCAGCAACAAAGGTGGCCAATCTGAGCATCACCATTCAGATGAAGAAGGAAGTCGCGCGAACCACTCGTTTCAAGAGGGAGCAACGACAAATCGTCACTCGCGTCAAGAAACCGCAGCCCCAGAAGACAGAGAAGAAGACCGATCCACTCATCGGTCGGCAGGCCATTATCAGGACGGCTCGTGCTGGCGTGGAAGGCACATATTCGGGGATCGTGATGAAAGTCACATCCGACTGGATCGTATTGAAAACCGGCGTTCCCATTGCGGTCGACCCGATCGTCAGCAAAGTCCCCTACGTGAACCGCCTCTTCAAGAACACGGGTGTTGCCTATCAGACCGGCGAGCAGTGGATTCCGCGCGACACGATCAGCTCGATCACATTCGCAGGCAAGCTGGAAGTCCCTCAGCGAATCGGTGTGGAATTCCTCGACGACTGAGACGACGGCTGCGTTTCAATTCGAGACGGGTTCCAACGCCGCGAAGCGTCGTACGATTTCTCGCGCGCTGCGTAACCCGTCAACAGCGGCCGAGATGATCCCGCCCGCGTAACCGGCTCCCTCGCCGACCGGGTATAGCCCGGCGAACCCCGGGGTCTCCCTCGTGGTGTGATCTCGATCGATCCGCACCGGTGAGCTGCCCC
>JBDOMX010000504.1:0-20147 GCA_039831615.1 Planctomycetaceae bacterium | reverse complement strand
GACAGCCTCAAGGGAAAGAGACAAAGCGCCGGATGGAACGAGCAGTTCCTCGCCGAAACACTGCAATTTACACACTGAAACTTCGCGCCCCCTCTGGGTTGGAGTCGGACCTCCGCCGTTGGCCGCTGTCGACGAGTGACTGCCGATGGATCCAAGTTTGAGCCGCTCCCAGTCAGAAAGTGACGCTTCGGGAGTTTCGAGGCGATTCTCGCTCGACCGATCGTTCACGATGGCTTCAGCCAGAGAAGCTGCTCCGACCCGCTGTGCACCCATCATCAGGAGACTGTTTTGAGTCGGAATCGGCGCGATGGTCGAATGGGACGCGCCCGTGGCAGTGGCCCCGATCTGTGATTCCTGGGGATCCGGGTGGTAAATGCTTTGCCACAATCGTGAATCAAAACCCAGCGATTCTGGAGTGTTCGGCGTTTGTCCCGCTGCCGTCGCGATCCCGGTGGCTCCCAGAATTCCAGCCACCATTCCGCAGGCCATGCGATGGCGAGCTGGTGTTCGCTGACGTTTTTTGAGAGTGCTGAACATCGGACTGCTTTGTGTGATTGAGTGACAGTGTTGGACGCTGAATCGTGGCCGCGGCGGAATCGCCACAGCCCGCCATCCATGGCCCCTGCGAACCAGAACCCGACCCGACTTTTCGAAAACGGCTGTGGTGCAACCGGGATCTCAGTGGGTATTTGAACGGCTCATTCCTGAAATCCCGGTTGATGCAATGCGGATGCCAACTCACGGGTGATATTGGCGAATCCAGGGCGGCGCTTTTCAGACACCCATGATTACCCTGCTTATCGCCTGTCCTGAGGCGATTGGTCGAAATGCTCAACAACTCATACGGCGTCTGTTGAGCGAGCACACCGGCGTTGGCGGATGGCATCAAATGTTCATTGGCGGAAACGTTCAGCTGCCGCCGTTCCTTTGGGTCGCGTCGGCAAAAATGGCCGTTCCACGCCTGCTGCTGTGAATCAGCAGCGGTCAGTCATGCCAATGACACCACATACCATGGACATGCTGATCCCTGCGGATGATAATCCTCGACACGAAGCTTCTTGAGCAGATCCGGCGTTTGCGGAACAGCAGATCCGGATGTCAACCGACCTTCGCAACGTCGCGCATATTCAGCAGGAAATTGACCACAGAAATGACCAGCCAGATTTCCAGCGAATCCCACTCCACCTTTGATGCTCCTGCCGACGCTTCCACGCTGTATCGAACGCTGGGTGCTCACGTGATTGAGGAAGGCGTCCGATTTTCCGTCTGGGCACCGAATGCCCGCGAAGTTTCGGTCATCAGCGACGGCAATGGCTGGACACCAGGCCGTGACTTCCTCAACTCCAGCGACAATGGCGTCTGGTATGGTCAGCTCAACGGCGCAGGCGTGGGAACGCGTTACAAGTATGCGATCAGGACTCGGGACGGTCGGTTAGTTGAGAAAGCCGACCCGTTCGCGTTTTCTGCGGAGCTGCGTCCGGCAACAGCGTCGGTCGTCTCGAATCTTCGGGATTACAAATGGACCGATGATCAATGGCTGCGAAAACGTCGTGAAACCGACTGGCTGCGTGCTCCGGTCACCATTTACGAAATCCATCTGGGTTCCTGGAAACGTCCTCACGATGGCCGTCAGTTCTTCAACTACCGTGAACTCGCTCCGGCCATCACTGAGTACGTGCTGGAGACCGGTTATACGCACATCCAGCTGATGCCAGTTACTGAGCACCCGTTTGATGGTTCCTGGGGATATCAGACAACTGGCTATTTCGCTCCTACCAGCCGGTTCGGCTCACCTGACGACCTCCGGTACTTCGTGAACTATCTTCACAAGCACGGCCTCGGTGTGCTGATCGACTGGGTTCCGGGGCATTTTCCTACTGACCACCATGGACTCGCCCGATTCGACGGCACGGCCATCTACGAACATGCCGACCCGCGGCAGGGATTTCATCCGGACTGGAACACCTACATCTTTAACTATGGCCGCCGCGAAGTGGCTGACTTCCTGATGTCCAGTGCTCGCTTCTGGTGTGATGTTTATCATATGGATGGAATTCGCGTCGATGCAGTGGCATCGATGCTGTATCTGGATTACTCACGAGATTCCGATCAGTGGATACCGAACCCGCATGGTGGCCGTGAGAACCTGGATGCCATTCAGTTCCTGCGCGATATGAACACCATGCTGCACGCAGAGTTTCCAGGCGTGCTCAGTATTGCCGAAGAGTCCACCGCGTGGCCAGGTGTGTCACGTCCGGTGTATGCCGGTGGCCTCGGGTTTACGATGAAATGGGACATGGGCTGGATGAACGACACACTGCGATTCATGCAGCGTGATTCAATCCATCGAACGTGGCATCTCAACGACCTGACGTTTCGCGCTATCTACGCGTTCACCGAGAATTTCGTGTTACCCCTGTCGCACGACGAAGTGGTTCATGGCAAGCAATCGTTACTGGCGCAGATGGCGGGCGACGAATGGCAGCAGTTTGCCAATCTGCGTTTGCTGTATGCGATGCAGTACATGATGCCTGGCAAGAAGCTGCAGTTTATGGGTGGCGAGATTGGGCAATGGAACGAATGGAATCACGAAGGTGAGATCGACTGGATCTTACGGACATTTGATCGCCATGAAGGGATCCGCCGTATGATTTGTGATGCCAATCGATTGTATGCCGAAGAAGCAGCACTCTATGAAGCCGACGCATTTTCAGAGGGATTCCAATGGGTCGTCGGCGACGATACTCAGAATTGTGTTGTCGCGTGGATTCGCACGTCTCAGGATCAGCAGCAAAAGGTGATCGTCGCAGCCAACCTGACGCCAACACCCCGCAGCCAGTACAGAATCGGTGTTCCGGAGGCTGGCTTTTATCGTGAGATCTTCAACAGCGACGCCGAGTGGTACGGTGGTTCGGGAACCGGCAATCAGGGCGGAGGCTACAGTGCGGAGACCACGAGCCATGGCTTCGATCAAAGTATTTCCGTGTTTCTGCCGCCGCTGGCCGTTGTCGCTTTCAAGCCGGTCCCGGCGAAAGAGATGCCAGCGAAGACCGCCCCCACGCCGCGTGCCTGACAGGTCCTGAAGACGTTCACGCAGTTACTCCGAAGGAGCGACAAAGCATCCCGCTTTCAGCCGATCGCTGATCTCCTGGGCCACCCGATCTACCGGAACGCGGACCTGTTCCAGACTGTCACGGTCGCGAAGAGTCACTGTGTCATTCGAAATCGTGTCGCCATCGACGGTGATACAGAATGGCGTTCCGATTTCGTCCTGACGCCGGTAACGTCGGCCGATGGCCCCCTGCTGGTCGTATTGGCAGCTGAGTCCTGACGCCTTCAGTTCCCCAAAGATTTCAGCAGCCTTTTCCGGCATGCCTTCTTTCTTGATCAGTGGGAACACGGCCGCCTTGACCGGAGCCAGTCGCGGGTGAAATTTCATGACCGTGCGCTGCTGTGGTTTTCCATGTTCGTCCGGCTGAGTGTCTTCATGATATGCTTCGCAGATGAAAGCCAGTGTTGCTCGGTCGGCTCCGGCAGAAGGTTCAATGACATGAGGCACAAAGCGTTCACGAGACTGGTCATCAAAGTAACTGAGGTCTTTTCCGCTGCCGCGATGAGCCGGCTGGCCGTGTGCGTTCTGTTCAACCTGCAGCTCGCCGCTGTCATTTTTCGACAGTTTTCCTTCCATGTGCGATCGCAGGTCAAAATCGCCCCGGTGAGCAACACCTTCCAGTTCACCGTATTCCCCCTGATCAAGGAACGGAAACGCATACTCGATGTCGGCCGTCCCCACTGAATAGTGGGCCAGCTCCGACTGTTCGTGGTCGCGCAGGATGAGCCGCTCCGCGCTGATTCCCAGATTCTGGTACCACTGATATCGATGGTCTCGCCACCATGCGTACCACTCTCTGGACTGTTCCGGGTGGCAGAAGAACTCGATTTCCATTTGTTCGAATTCCCGCGATCGGAACGTAAAGTTGCGGGGTGTGATTTCGTTACGGAAACTCTTGCCGATCTGAGCCACACCAAATGGCAGCTTGACACGCGTACTGTCGGCCACGTTGCGGAAGTTGACGAAGATTCCCTGGGCAGTTTCCGGGCGCAGGAAAGCGGCGTCATCGTCGCTGCCCAGGGCACCAATGATCGTCTTGAACATCAGGTTGAACTCGCGGGGCGCCGTGAGTGAGCCAGCTCGGCTGGCCCCTGGCGCGACCACGTACGCATAGTCTGCTTCAGCGATCTGATCCAGTGTGGAGGCATCGCCATCCCACAGCAGTCGATCGGCGTATTTCTTTTTGAGGCCAAATGCCCGCAGCGCTTCAGTGGTCAGGTCGTCCAGAAAGTCTTCTGCTGTGGACGTGACCATCACAGTGGAAAACTCTGCCTGGTCACCTTCACGCGTGGCTTCTGCACTATCGCCGCTCAACTGACCGGGGACTGTCCTGCCTTCGAAACGCACGCGTCGACAGCGGACCTGATCGAGGCGATAGCGGCCCCGTGTTTCGCGGCAGTCGACCATCATGTCGTGGAACAGGTCATAGTGCCCTGAACATTTCCAGACCTGAGGATGCATGATGATCGACGTTTCCAGGCCGACCATCTGAAACCTGGCAGGGGCGCCGTCCCGCAGCAGCAGTTCGTTGTGCGCCTGGACCATGTCTTCGTACCAGACGTCGCGGACGTTACGCTTCAGTTCAGTGCCAAGTGGACCGTAGTCCCAGAACCCATTCTGTCCGCCGTAGATTTCAGAATTCTGAAAGACGAATCCTCGCCGTTTGCACAACGAGACAATCTTTTCCATCGAGCGGCTCATTCGTATAACCTATAATCTCAGTACGTCAACGGCTGTTTACACATCTGAATCGAACCATGGCGGATCGATGAAGATATCCGACTGATGTAAACAACCGGGTTTCTGAGTTTCGTCCGCTCAGTGGGGCGGAATTGTAGAATGGACCCTGGGATTGTCCAACAGCTGACGGAATCACTGGATTTCCGGTCCGGCCTCAATCAGGAACGAAGAACTGCATGAATTACGACTGTGTGGTCATTGGCCTTGGTGGGATGGGCAGCAGTGCTCTCTACCACCTGGCGAAACGAGGATTCCGCGTCTGTGGACTGGAACAGTTTGGACCAGTGCATGACCGCGGAAGTTCACATGGCGAGTTCAGAATCTTCCGAAAAGCCTATTTCGAGCATCCGAATTACGTGCCGTTGCTGCAGACAGCAGAGCAGCTGTGGCGACAGCTCGAAGCCGAAACCGGAACTTCGCTCTATCACCGCATCGGTACGGTGCTGACCGGTCCGGCTGAAGGAGACGCGGTGGCAGGCACTCTGGCTGCTGCCCGCCAACACGGGTTGCCGGTGCAGGAATTTCATCCCGCGGACGCCGCAAGACGCTGGCCAATGCTGCGGTTTTCGGAAAAACACAAAGTAATCCTGGACGCTGATGCCGGTATTCTGGCCGTGGAAGCCTGCGTTGGGGAACATCTGAATCGAGCTCGCGAGCTGGGAGCCGAAACCTGTTTTTTTGAACCGGTCAACGAGTGGGAAGTGAGATCTGATGCCGTAAAGGTGTCCACCGACAAGGGCGTCCGCACAGCACAGGCTGTGGTGGTTGCCGGTGGGAGCTGGTCTCAGCACCTGTTTGGCAATCGACTTCCGCAGCTTCAGGTGCTGCAGAAACTACAGCAATGGCATCAAGTCGAGCCGGCGTATCGGCCTGGCTTGTCGGACTTACCAGCGTTCTATTTCGAAACGGCGCAGGGAGCCTTCTACGGGATGCCAATCGGTGGCGACGAAGTCAAATTGGCGCGCCATTCCCAGGGGGCGTTGGTCTCAGACCCCTGCCATCCCGGCAAGGCTGCCTTTGCGGAGGAAGGCGGACCTTGTGAGCAATTTTCCCGGGATCACCTGCGAGGGGTCATTGCGGAACCGGTCAGGAGCAGTACCTGTCTGTATACGGTGTCGCCCGACGGGCATTTCCTGGTGGACCACGACGCCGAGTCATCGCGGGTCGTGTTTGCGGCCGGATTCTCAGGGCACGGATTCAAATTTGCCAGTGTGATGGGCGAGGTTCTGGCCGATCTGGCCACCGTCGGTCGAACGGAACATGCGATTGACTTCCTGAGCGCACGCCGCTTTCAATGATCGATGCCTGCCCGGCGGTTGAACGCAGATGGTAATCCGCGTACGCTGCCGGACAACGTGGACGCTCGTTCGCCAACCAGTGTCGTTTCAGTCTGAAAACCTTCGTTCGGCAGCATTTCCATGATCCTGAGCGGCAGTGAAATCAAGGCTCAGCTGGGTACAAACCTGTCGATCAGTCCCTTCTCTGACGAGCAGCTCAACCCGAACAGCTACAACCTTCGACTACACAACGAATTGCTGGTGTACGAAGAGATCATTCTGGATATGCGGCGACCAAGTCGATTTCGGCGCCTCACCATTCCGGAAGAAGGACTGGTACTGCAGCCCAGTCAACTCTATTTGGGGCGCACGATCGAGCACACCGAGACACACAATTATGTCCCGATGCTGGAAGGCCGTTCCTCCATTGGTCGTCTGGGCCTGTTTGTTCACGTGACCGCGGGCTTTGGTGACGTTGGGTTTTGTGGCTACTGGACGCTGGAAATGTTCGCGGTGCAGCCAGTGCGTATCTATCCCGGCGTGCAGGTGTGCCAGATTTTCTACCACACGCTGGAGGGTGCGGTGACGGAATACCAAAACGGCAAGTACCAGCATAACACGGACATCCAGCCCAGCTTCCTGTTCCGCGAGCTGGGCTTGCGAGAGGACGGGCAGATGGAACTGGATTTCGAGCAACAAGCGGCAGCAGCAGAGCCGGCCGGCTGAGAACAGTACCTCAGATTCCAAACGCATCCAGGTGACACTGAACCGCGCCACCGACAGATGCGTCGTTCGACCGCGGACAAAAAACGCGAGCCCAAAGTGGACTCGCGTGGAATTGCCGGAACTGGTCAGAGCATTGACTATGTGAGCTTAAGACTCTTCCTTGACCGGTTTATCTTCACCAGGCAACTTGCCTTCATTGATTAGGTCACCAAAGGTCTTGTCTTTCACGAGGCTCTTCTCGCCTTCGATTTTCTTGATGGCCATGGCAATTTTCTCTTTGTCTTTCTCGTTTTTCTTGCCGAGCTCCATCTTCAACCGGACCCCGTAATTGTTGCGGGCCTTCTTCTTCTTATTTGTTTCACCATCGGCGTCTTTCGACGAATGGCAAACGGCACATTTAACCTTGACTTCTTTGCTCTTCGCCAGCTCAGGGTAGGTCTTTTTGAAGACACCCAAGAAAGCCGGTCGAGCATCGGCCTGCTCGGCAGTAAGAACAAGAAAAGCCAGTGACAGGGTACCAGCGGTCGCGATTTGACCAATGGTCTTGGAATTCAACATTCAGGCCTCCAAAAGTTCAACAGGGATCTGACATCACCACGGAGCCGGCGACATGTGCATTTTCGTCGTGAGCGTGCCGGAATCAACACCTAATCCCGACTGAAATCAGTGTTGCATTTAGCATCAACTCGGCCGATTTGTCAAGTCAGGGGGAATGGGCTGCGAATGGGGCCATTGATGATCGACGACCAGGCCTGGTTCCTGGAATGAAGTCGTATTTAGTCAGGACAGGGCTGCTAAAAAACCAATTCCAACGGTTCCAAATTCTGCCGTAATCCTGTGCTGGACTTTATTTTGCGGTGATTGTATAACCCGCGGTCCGATTTTCGTCGGAAGCAGACGGAATTCAATGTGAATTTCGTGCACCTTCAGTTCCTTCTAACCGAGTTGAGTGGGTTGGAGCGTCCGATCCACGTCCTCCGGGCGGTTTTTTTATCCATGGTCGATCGTAATCTCCTTCGGGAATTCTCTGTAGACGAAGACGAAATCGATGCACTCTTCACTGAGTCTGAAGAACTCATCTACGAGCACGAAGCCCAGACGTATGACATCAATCAGCTGCTGAACGGGCGCGTGGTTCGCGTCGATGACGATGAAGTTGTCGTCGATATCGGATACAAGAGCGAAGGTGTTATTCAACGCGACGAATGGGATGTCGACGATGAAGTCCCGGAGCCCGGTGCGGACATTGAAGTCCTTCTGGAAGAGTTTGAGGACTCCATCGGGCTGATTCTCCTGTCGTGGCGAAAAGCGCGACGGATTCGGCAGTGGGAAGATGTCATTTCCCGGCACTCCGAAGGCGACGTGGTCAGGGGGCCGGTCGAACGCAAAATCAAGGGGGGCCTGCTGGTCGACATTGGAGTGCACGTGTTTCTGCCGGCCAGTCAGGTGGATGTTCGCCGTCCACAGGACATTGGCGATTACATCGGTCAGGACATCGAGTGCATGATTCTGAAGATCGACGAACAGCGCCGGAACATTGTCGTCTCCCGCCGCCGGCTGATTGAAGAAGCCCGCGAGAAGATGAAAAAGGAGCTGCTGGAAACGCTCCAGGTTGGCGATCTTCGCAAGGGGACGGTCAAAAATATCGCCGATTTTGGGGCATTTGTCGATCTGGGCGGCATCGATGGCCTGCTGCACATCACTGACATGAGCTGGGGGCGCATCAGTCATCCCACTGAGATAGTCAAGATTGACGATGAGATCGAAGTCATGGTCCTGAATATCGACTATGACAAGGAAAAGATTGCCCTGGGGTTGAAGCAAAAGTCTGCGAGTCCGTGGGAGAACATCGAAGAGAAATTCCCGGTCAGTACCACGGCCAAAGGCGAAGTTGTCAATGTGTTGACGTACGGTGCATTCGTCAAACTGGAAGACGGCATCGAGGGTTTGGTTCATATCAGCGAAATGTCGTGGACACGTCGCGTGAGTCATCCAAGCGAGCTGGTGAGCATTGGGGATGAAGTCGAAGTGATGGTGCTGGGCATCAACACTCAAAAGCAGGAAATTTCACTGGGAATGAAGCAGACCCAGGACAACCCCTGGGACGACGTGGCACAGAAATATCCTCTCGGCGAGACGGTGGCGGGAACCGTTCGTAACCTCACCAATTATGGAGCATTTGTTGAACTGGAAGAAGGCGTCGATGGCCTGCTGCACATCAGCGATATGTCATGGACTCGCAAGGTGTCGCATTCCAATGAGATCCTGAAAAAGGGCGACCCGATTGAATGCCAGATCCTGTCGGTCGACGAAGAGCGTCGGCGAATTGCTTTGGGTCTCAAGCAGCTTGCCGAAGATCCCTGGGAGAATCGCATCCCCGAAAAGTACACTCCAGGCAGTTCTGTCACGGGCAAAGTGACGAAGATCACCAACTTTGGTGTCTTCGTGGAGCTGGAAGACGAACTGGAAGGACTGCTGCACGTTTCCGAACTGGCAGATCACAAGGTTGAGCATCCGGAAGCCATGGTGAACGTCGGTGAAGAGCTCGAAGTTCGCGTGCTTCGAGTTGATACGGCGGATCGCAAGATTGGCTTGAGCTGTCGTTCAGACGAAGAGATCAAAGCACAGGCCGCTGCCGCTGCCGAAACTGAAGGTGGCAGCGTGGCAATCGGCGAAATCGACGCACGTACTCGTGAGGAGCTCAAAGGAGGGACGGGGGCAGGAGCCGGGCCGCTGTTCAGTTTCGGCGGCGGCGAAGATTCTGGTCCGGACTCTTCTGCCGCGACAGACAGCACGGTAACCGTTTCCGACGCCGACACCGCCGGTCAGGTTTCAACAGAAGCAGCTTCAACCGAGGACGACACTGTTGCCGAGGACGACACTGTTGCTGAGGACGACACTGTTGCTGAGGACGACACTGTTGCTGAGGACGACACTGTTGCTGAGGACGACACTGTTGCTGAGGACGACACTGTTGCTGAGGACGACACCGTTGCTGAGGACGACACTGTTGCTGAGGACGACACCGTTGCTGAGGACGACACTGTTGCTGAGGAGGTGCCAGCAGAGGACACTGAGGACGAACAGAAAGCATCTGAGTGAATCCGCCTCAAGGCGAGTTCACTGAATGTTTGAAATCAGCAGGAAGCCCGGCTTTGTCAAAAAGCCGGGCTTCTGTGCATTTGGTCGCCTGACTTGACAGGTCAGGCGGCAGAATTCGGGGTCTTGCCCAGGGCAAAAACCATCGCTTTAGCAGGCGAGTCCGGCACTGTTGAATCCCTAAGGCATGATTGGGTAGCGGTGCCAAAAAGCATCGTTTGTGCAGATTCCACAAGATCATTGGATCAGCCAGATGAGTCTGGCGACCGAATTGAAGAGATCCTGACCCGAATGATCTTTGCGGAATCGCCCTCTCGTTCCCTGGCGACGTAAATCTCACAGTGCGTGGTGTGCATCAAGTCCACCTGCTGAGCTGACCGTCATTCTCTTGAGTCCGGATCATGTCCACGACTGCATCACAACAGAGAAGCTCGGCCGCCGAAACGTCGGCGAAAGACGAACTGATTCTGAGCCATTTGGGGTATGTTAAGCACATCCTGAATCGGTTGCTGGTTCAACTGCCACCGAGTGTGGATGCTGAGAACCTGGAATCCGCAGGCGTGGTTGGGCTGATCGAGGCGGCTGGCCAGTTTGATCCACAACGCGACGTTGAGTTCCGTACGTTTGCCTACCAGCGGATTCGAGGAGCCATTCTGGATGAACTTCGACGGAACTGTCCGTTGTCTCAGCAGATGTTGCAGCGGATTGCCTTCATTCGAAAGACCCGCGCTCAACTGGATGCTTCGGCAACCGTGGAACAGCTGGCTGAGGCTTCCGGACTTCCGGTCGAACAGGTCTCAGAATGCCTTGCAGCCGCTCGTTTGACTCGACCCGAATCATGGAACGAATCGGTTCATGGCGAGTCTTTCAGTGCACCGCAATCAGACAACCCGGCGGAACAGCTGGAACTGCGGCAGGTCCTTGCGGACGGCATTGAAACACTACCGGATACGATGCGGGTGGCCATCACTCTGCATTACCTCGAAGGTCTGAAGCTCCGAGAAGTTGGGACGGTCCTGGGACTGTCAGAGTCACGAGTCTGTCGCATTGTTAACAGTGCACGCGACCGGCTCACCGACTACGTTCGCCACCGCGACTGTGGTGCTGCTTAGCGGCCACTCTCAGGCAGGGGCAATCGAAGAGCCGGAGTGAATTCGCTTTCGCGTGCTGTGTTCGCTGCAGATTGCAGTTGTGCTCCGGCGCCTGGAGGCACAGCCGCTTCAAATTGATCATTGGTGGAATTGCCACTCGACTGGTTTGACCAGTCGGGCTCCAGACTGGACCGAGGAGCGAGCGGACCAGCGGAATTCGCCCGCGTTCTATCACGGGGATTCGTGGCAATTCTTTCAAGAGCTTCAAAGTGACTCCGACTGATCCCGGCAGCCCGCGAGAGCTCGAGGAGGTCGCTTCCTGCCTGATCGTTGCCGAGGAAGTACTGGAATCCGGCAGCCAGTAGCAGCCGATCGGCCGACCCTGGACGAACCAACAGCCAGTTCAGAAGACTCGCATCGGATAGCCACGTTCCGTCGGCGGGCTCGTTGTGCAGCAAATGGTCTGCCTGAATCCATGCCGCACCTTCATCGTGAGTCATCAAGCCGCGTTTCATTGCGGCAGCGGCCTCCGGAAAGTCTTTTTGAAAGACGTGAACCCATGCCGTCCGAATCCATGGGGTCTGCCGATTCGGGGCCGCTCGCACCGCTGCCTGGAAGAAGGTTCGAGCGAGTTCAGAGTCACCGTTCCTCAAGGCTCGGTCCCCTTCCATCTGCAGACGCTGGCTTTCGATCCTGTCGAGCGTTGTCACGTCGCGATTTTCTGTTGCAGACGGCGTGAACTCGCCCACCACCGGAACTTCGTCAACCGCTGACTGAACCTGCCATTTGATCGATGAGAAATCAATCCGAGGAGGCAGCCCGGCAGCCATCGGCTTTCCGAACGACGGACCAAACTCAACTCGCGGCGCATCGTTAATCCTCGAGTGGCTGACAGGAGTGCGGTAGGCCGGATACGAAGTCGAGCCGCGGGAGAATGAACTGGGTCCAACAGAATATCCAGTGAATCCACCTTCGTACCAGGGCGGTAGTACAGGGCCGAGGCCTTGGGAGAATGCACCGAAACGGGTGCTGCCGAAGGACACCTGGAAGCCCGGAACACCATTCCAGCAACCCAGTGGGTATCCGTAACCGGGGGGAATCCAGGGACTGTTCGCAAAGTATCCGGGAGAATAAAATGGATAGAACCCCCGACCAACGCTGACTCCACCGAAGAATCGGGTCGCTGGGCCGGACGCCCGCCAGGATCCGGCGATTGCCCTTCGGGATCCGGTTGCTGGCGAAGTATCACTGTGGCGTGTCCAGGTCGACCCGAGCGACATTGTTCCCGGGCCGTTCGGGCCTCGTGCTCGCTGTGCAAATACAGTCGGTGCGGACGGCGTGGAGAGAGTGCCCAGAGCAAGGGCGAGCGAAAAACACACGAAGTGTGCGTGGCAACGGCATCGCATCTGTTTTTCTCCCGCCTGACGGCTGGATGAAGATTGTGATCCCACATTCTCCATGTTGGCCTCGGGAGTGCAATCGAATTCGCGATTGATGCCGAGTGCCGTGAATACCAGGCGAGGCAGGTTTGGCGGCCAGTGCCGAGGATCGCCCGAAACAACTTGCTTCTTTGGGTTGAAATTGCTGAAATGCGTTCATCTCAGCGATTTCCGCCCCGGGCCTGCCACCATTGAGGTGGAGTGTCTGTGGCTGCCCTCCTCATTTGACAACCAGGTTGGAGAAAACGAATGTTACGTCAATTCGCCGCAGGATCGTTCCTGCTGACTGCAGTGATGATGCTGGCAACAGCGTATGCAGATGATGCTGCCACCCCTGAAGACGGCAAGAAGAAAGAATTTTCTCAGAAGTGCCTGGTGTCGGGGGCCAAGGCTAAAGAGGACCAGACGGCAGAATACAAAGAAGGCAAAGTCTACTTCTGCTGCAAGAATTGTAAGGCGGCCTTTACGAAAGACATCAAGAAGGATTCGCTGTCAGCCAAACATGCTGTGAATGCGAACGCTCAGCTTGTGTCAACCGGCCAGTACATTCAAACGAAGTGCCCATTTACCGGCGGTCCGATGAAGACTGAATCCGAAATTGCCGGTGTGAAAGTCAAGTTCTGCTGTGGCAATTGCAAAAAGAAAGCAGACACGAGTGATGACGCCGGGCTCGCCAAGGTGTTCAGCGACGTTGGTTTTAAGAAGGGGTTCGAAAAGAAGAAGGAAAAGAAGGACGAAGATAAGGCTTAGTCTGCTGCAGAGGGCGCTGCTGCATGAGTTCAGGAAAGCCTGCCAGACGTTCGTCTGGCAGGCTTTCTTTTTGCGCACACTTCGATGTTGGCGCCTGCTGTCGCGATAGAGTGTCAGGCATGAATCAAGCCTTCACGAATTGCCCAGCGACACAGATCGACTCGGTCCGAAGTGCCCAGCCGCTGCATGATACGATGCTTGTGTGCCTCCACGGCTTTACGTGAGATTTTCAGTTCTTCAGCGACTTCCGGAACTCTGGCACCGGCCGCGACTCGGATGAGTACATCCCACTGCCGGTCCGTAAACTGTGTCATTTGTCCGCTTGCCTTACTGTGGAATCGCCCGTCGGCGTCCAGGGACGCCCGAGTATCCAGTTGGGTCGATAACACTGACGCGCCCGATGCAATGCGGGTCAGCTGGTCACAGATTGCGCGGGTGCCTTCACGACGGGACAACAGGCCGTTGATTCGATTGTTCACAGCGAGGTCCAGTTGGCGGTCTGTCAGACGATCGGCAAATACGGCGATCTGCGTTTCACCCAGTTTGACGGCCAGTTCCGACGCCACGGCACGGATCGCGTCGACAACCAGCGTTTCAGCGATCACGACCACAGACGGCCGTTGACTACGAATCGCCGCAAGCAGATCGTCAACATTCATCACATGATCCACCGAGCAGAACGCCCCGTAGGCGTTCAGACACCATGAAATTGCTTCAGCGTGAAGCAGATGAGGGTCCGCAATGACGACTGCCGTGCCGCGAGTGGTGGGTTCGTGGATGGATGGGATTGTCTGCACAGTGCACGCTCCTCCAACTCGCCGTTGGATTCCTGAAATTCCGAGGGACCCGCATGAAAGACTTCGGGAATGCGAACAAATATCCGTCTGCGACGATACCCCAAATCTGCCCGGATTCAGGGCGTGATGACGTGCGGAGGGCAGCACCTCGTGGACATCCACGAATCGGCACCGGCTTTCGGCGAAATCTGCTGAAGTGATGCGGAGTTCCACTGGAAGGGCACTGCTGCATACTTCGAAGAGCGGCAGATTCTGCTGCGTTTCACGTGACGCTGCAGTTTCCGCCGATAAGTCGTTTTCCGTTCGGTTCGGGGAAAACCTGCACGTTTGTGTGTTCGGCTGCCATGGAATGCCTTGCCAACTTCGGTCTCTGGTTCGGGTACGGTGCAATCAGTATGTTTGGTATGACTTGAACACGCCCCACGGCTGACGTTCCCCGGAGTATGATTCCGGCGGAGTTGTGTCAGATGTTGACGTAGAGTTTTTGCATCATCTTCGGTGTGCAGCTTGTGCTTCTGGTAGCTTCAACATCCACGCAGCCAGGAATCATTTATGTCGACGATCGTGGAAGAATTGACGGACAACGATTCAGTTTCAGATACGACTGACGACATGCCGGATGCCCGGGTGCTGGAAGACAAGACTCCGGACTGGATGCGGATGCCGGGCAATTCTGTGTTGTTTGTGTTGGCTCTCGGAATGTTGATGATCGTGGTCTTCGCCAGCCGACCCCTGTGGCCAAACGATCTGTGGGACCATGTCAACTACGGCGACTGGATGCTCAGTCATCGCCAGATCCCGGACTCCGAACCCCTGTTGCCACTGGCCGAAGGAGTTCCGATGGTGACATACGCCTGGCTGTCGCAACTGGGCCTGGCAGCCCTGTTTTCGTCTCAGGGTTTCGCCGGCCTGCAGTTTGCCTACGGCCTCCTCGTGGTCCTGCCACTGGCCGTGATGGCGTGGGGCGGCGTGCGGCGGTCGGGTTCTTTTGTTTTCGGCTACGTGGCTCTCTGTGCCTGCATGGCGCTCAATTGGCAGCAGATTCTGGTCATTCGACCACAACTGATCGGAGTTCTTTTCTTTTCAGTGGTCGCTACCTGGCTGTTGGCAGCTCGCACCTGGCACCGGACGGGTTGGATCCTGCTGCCGGCGATGTTTGCCGTCTGGGCAAACTGTCACGGATCATTCGTTCTCGGCCTGACCGCGATGGCCATCGCCGGAGTGGCTCATGCGATCACAATTGCCGTTCGCGGCAGGAGCCTGATTGCAGGAGTCACGAGTCAACGTTTCGTGCGACTGTTCCTGCTCACTCAGTTGTGCGCTGTCGCAGCGTTGCTCAATCCGAGCGGGCTGGCGGCATTCACCGAAGTTTTGCGCGTCGGTCAACATCCGAATATTGAATCGATGTTTGAATGGAGTCCTCTGACCTTGCGAATGCGTCAGGGACAGATGGCCGCAGCTTTGGGGCTGTTGCTGGTGCTCGTGCTTCGCTGGAGTCCACGTCGATTGCGACTGGATGAAGCGATGCTGCTTGTGTTCACCGCCGGACTGACGCTGTGGTCGTCGCGCATGATCAACTGGCTGGCCCCGGTGATGGCGTTGACCCTCGCCGGTCATGGTGCGGCCGCATGGCGACGGATTCGTGGGACGGTTCGCACACATGTCACGACTCAGCGGTCGGGGCTCTGGACGGTCGTGAACATTGGGCTGTGCTGGATCTTTTTCGCCTTCACCACGCTTGGTGTACAGGTTGTGCATGGTCGAAGTCTGAGCGTCAAGCGGGCTGTTTCGTCGCAGACACCTGTATCTGCGGCTGAGTTTCTGAACTCTCACGACTCGCTGCCGTTTGGTTTGGCGTTTTGTTCTGCTGAGTGGTCCGGTTATTTACAGCGATTTGGTCCGGACGATTTCAGGCCGATGGTGAATCTCCACGTGCATGTGATCCCGGAACAGATCTGGGGACATTATGAGCGACTGGCCGCGGGCGCTGCAGACTGGGAAAGTCTGACAGAAACCTATGGCATGAATCTGGCCGTGACCGACAAGTCGCGACATGAGCGATTGATCGGGCAGATGCGCAAACATGACGATTGGACGGCGCTGTTCGAAGATGCGCAAACCGTGATTTTTGAACGTCAACGTGCGATGCACGAGATTCCGTCCGCCGGCAGGTAGACGGGACTCTCCCTCAGGCGGTCGGTGGAAACCCGGCCCGTGGTCCGAAAGTAGTCACATGATCCATCAGAAACGTTTTTCTTTGACAGTCGTGCTGTCGATCCAGCTGATATTTGCCGCCGCTTTTCTGGCGGGCTGGCTGCTGCTGCCTGCTGGTGATCGGCATCGGATTCAGGCAGAGCTGCTGGCGACAACTCCGTTGGCCGAAGTTAAGATCGAGAATCTGACTCCGGTGATTCCATCAGCGTTGTATGACGATCCTGATGTCATCTCCGATCAAAACCTGGCGTTCGTGTTGCACGCGATTCTGCCTCGGTTTAGTCAGCAGAAGCTGCGTCCAAACTATGTGGAGCACGCGCTTCGCGCCTGGCGGTCTGAAATCGAATTCGAAAACGAAGAGCTGATTTCCGGGCCACAGATGGTGGACTACCTGCTGGACACGGGTGCCTACGTGGCGTCCTGGGGGGACCAGCATGATCCAATACTGCAGCCAAACAACGAAGGGATTGCGGTCCGCTGGGCGTCTGATCGAAGTGCGTCAGTACACCACGACCACATGCTGGCATCCCTGGCCGAGGCGGGCGTCGTCCTGGATCGCCCCGTCTATACGCCGGCTCGCAGGACAACCCTGCGTGAGATTTTTGCTGAAGCGCTGCGTGACTTTCGACTGGACGAACGAGAAACGGAATGGTCGACCATGGCGTTCGCCAGTTTTCTGGCTCCTCAGAAAACAGCTGCCTGGCGCAATTCTCAGGGGCGTTACATTTCCTTTGACATGCTGGCAACTCGCTTGTTACGAAGTCACAAAAAGAAGGGTGTTTGTCTGGGGATCCATCGCGTTTATTCACTGATGATGCTCGTCCGGCTGGACGACGAGTACGGACAACTGATTTCGCAAGGTACGCGCGAGGAAATTTTCGCTTTTCTTTCAGACGTGCGTCAGCTCATCATCGATTCCCAGTACGAAAACGGCTCCTGGCCACCCAACTGGGCGGATGGTGCAGAAGCTCAGGCCAACGAAGATCCCGAAGAAAAGTCGTATCGTCGCGTCATCGCGACGGGACATCATCTTGAATGGCTGGCGATCGCTCCCAGGGAACTGCATCCGCCGCACGAGTCAATTGTGCGCGCGGCACAGTGGACGATTCAGAATGTGCGTGAAACCCCACAGGACGTGATTGACAGCAACTACACTTTCTATTCGCACGTCGGGAACGCACTGGCATTGTGGCGTCAAACCACCCCCGCGACGTTCTGGGCGAACTGGCGTGAGTCCCATCCGGGGGCAGAAGCGTTTACAGAACCCGTCGCCGACTCCACACCGTAGGCACGCTGCCGCCCCGTTTCCGGCAATGAAGCACTGGTGTGGAGCCGCTCTACTCCGAATGCCGGTCGGGGATTGGTGTGTCCGGATCAGTTGATTCAGAACGCGGTCACGTTTCCTTCGACAGTGGCTCCGGCACGATCATCAATCGCCAGCGCCGATGCGAGGGCCGGTGCAATCGAATTCATCGCAATGAGGTTGCCGGTTCCCGCGCCGGTAAAACGGATCGCGTGGCTGGAAACTGGTTGCTGTCGCGTGTCGTGGATCGTACAGCCCGTGATACTGACGTGGCTGCAGTCCACCGCATCGATCCCACAGGGGACACCGTTGAGAAACTGGCAGCCACTGATGTTGACGCGCTGACAGTCTGATAGTTCGAACAATGATGCGCCGGACGACTGACCGTTGTCATCTTCGTCCAGAATGGAACAGCCAGTGAACGTAATGTCGGAAGAGTGGACGATGCGGATGCCCGTGCCCATTGTGGGCGTATGTCGCCTGAACGTGTTTGTGCCGATAGTGATTTGGCGCGAATCTTCGATGATCAGATTGCGATTGCCGCAGGAGTAGATGCAGTTGCCACTGATTGCCATTCCGTATCCACCCGTCACATGCACGTTGTTTTCCTGACTGCCGATGATATTGCCGCTGATCGAGCATAAACCTGGTGGTCGCGTCTCAGAACCCTGGTCATCGAGAATCCGAATGTTACAGCCACCAATTGATGCCGTCGCCTGAATAGTATTGGACGCGATGGTGAGTTCATTAACACTGGCACCGTCGGCGGTGGTATCGATATAGATTTCTGCGGCAGGTTCGGGGGCTGTGCCGTGTTGATCATGATTATTGTATTCGATGTCATTCCCTGTGATCTGAAGATTGCGGACTTCCGACCGTTCCAGCCGGATGCCACCCAGTCGGTTGTAGCTGATGTGGCAGCCGACGATGTTGATCTGGTGCAAATTGACCCCGTCCAGGAACACTCCCACACCGGTATTATGGTAGATGTGGCAGTGGCTGATCAGCACATTCCGATTGCGCTGCACAAGATGGATGCCATGTCGACAGCGGCGGACCAGCACTCCTTCGAGGACCGGCTGCATCGTCTGAATCAGCTCAATCCCGTCTGCGTCGGGATGACCGCCTTCAATTTCGATGTTGCGAACGGTGGGCGATCGCTGGTCGGGGTAGACATTGCCTTTGACCGAGTGTGGACTGCCGGTTCCGCCGTGGGTGCCGACAAGTCGAAAGGCCGGTCCTGGTCCCGTCATCAGGATTCGTGCCACCCCGCCGGACCCGTCAATGCAGGCGGGCCCGAATTTCGCCAGCTCGATCGTGATCGGCTGGGCGATTCGGTACGTGCCAGGTGGGAAAAGCAGCACCCCGTCGCCATCGTGCACTGCGTGTCGAATGGCTTCTGTATCGTCAGTGGTGCCGTCTCCGGCTGCCCCAAACTGCCGCACATTACTCATGTTGGTGTCTTCCGAATGATTTGAGGCGCGGCCCTGCAGTTGCCGTTAAGTCTACCACTTCAGGATGTCCAGTACATTCGAGAAGTCGTCCGTCCACGGCACGGCGCCGGGTAATGATCTGCATGGCGCCCACGATTTCAGCTGATCCAGTCCAGCCAGATCCTCCCGGTGTCTGGCCATTGCCACATAAATTGACGGCGTTTTTCCTTCGATACTTTCAGCTTCCGTGATGTGGAAGTCTTTACACGTAAGACACATCAGTTTTGACTGTTTGGCCAGAGTTGCAAGGACCGGTTCCAGATCGAGATGATTGTTGGTGATATGAAACGCGAGAACACCTCGCTGCGACAGTTTTTGCAGGTAGATTTCAAACGCTTCGATGGTCAGAAGGTGCGTTGGAATCGCGTCGGAACTAAACGCATCAAAGACGATCAGGTCGTACTGCTGTCTGGATTCATCCAGTTTCAGTCTGCCGTCTCCCAGGATCACAGAGTAGTGCTCGCGTCCAAGATCGCTGAGGTAGGTAAAGTATTCGGGTGTCTCCGCAATCCGCTTTACGATGGGGTCGATTTCGTAGAACGTGAAATGCTGGTCGTCCTCGCAGTAACATGCCGTGGCACCGGCTCCGAGTCCAACAATGGCCACCGTTTCGAGGCGATCATCGCGTTGCAACTGAGCGAAGATCTGGCCGAGCGGTCCGCTGCGATGGTAATATGCCATCGGCTGGTGTCTCAGTTGAGGTCGTTCCGGATCTCGATTCTGAATTCCGTGGACCGTCACGCCGTGCACTAATCGATAGATCCGACCGTAAGAGAACACGATGCGATGGACACCAAAGAATCCACGATCAACATGCAGCGATTCGCCGACGAATGGGGGTTCAAATTTTTCAACCAGCATCACGGCAGCAATCACCAACGCAAACCAGCGCGGGAGATTGAAGTAACAGCACACCAACAACAGGCCACAGCCGATCAGCACCGTGATCGTCAGCACGACGGTGCCCTGGAAAACCATCGACCGCGACATCAGGCCGACGATTAAAGCAAAACCGGCAAACAGACCCAGCAGCAACCGAATGTTGTCCGGCTCAGCGCCCTGTTCATGTTCCGCAGCCGGCTGGAGACTGGGTCGCAACCAGCAGG
>JBDOMX010000400.1:0-4551 GCA_039831615.1 Planctomycetaceae bacterium | reverse complement strand
CAAATATCCCCAGTTGATCCCCAGCGGGTGAGAAAAAACCCGTTTTTCCCCGGAAACTCAGCGTCAGTTCGAGTCCCTCCTCCGCTACTTTGCAAACCCCGTCGGAGCAACGGTTTCCGGCGGGGCTTGTTTTTGCGCGGTGGGCGATTTCGGCGTGGTGTTACCTGAAGTATGACCCCAGGACGCGGATCCAGCAGGTTGAACGCCGGGGCTGGGGTGGGGATACTGCCGCAACCTGGGGAAATCGGCGATGCTCGTTTCACGACACTCTCGACATTTCTTTGCTTCGAGCTCAGACAGACCAGTGGAGGTTAGATGAACGGCCAGGCAACTCGACGCCAGGTGTTACGGGATCTCGGGATCGGCGGGCTCGCGAGCCTGGCAGGCCCTTCGCTTTCAGCGGCATCCCGCCCACGTCGGAAGAAACTCCCGGTGGCGGCCGTGGTCACCCAGTACGCTAAGTTCTCGCACGCGGATGTCATCATCGGAAAAATCCTGGAGGGCTGGGAACAGACTGGTGGTCCCGGCCCGGACCTGGAACTTGTTTCGATGTACATCGACCAGTTTCCTGAAAAGGACCTGAGTCGCGGGCTGGAAAAGAAATACGGTTTTCGCATCGCCAGGACGATCGACGAAGCGGTCACCCTGGGGACGAACAAGGTTCCCGTTGCCGGCGTGTTGAGTATTGGTGAACACGGAAGCTATCCGGTCACCCCGGACACGAAGCAGCACATGTACCCGCGGCGACGGTTCTTTGATGAGATCGTGGCCGCCATGCGGCGATGCGGCCAGTACGTGCCGCTGTTCAACGACAAGCACCTCGGCTATCGGTGGCGAGACGCCAGGCACATGGTCGACACGGCTCGACGTTTCCGCATTCCATTTATGGCTGGTTCATCATTGCCCGTCACCTGGCGAATTCCCGCCGAAGAACTTCCCCTTGGCAGCCCGGTCAAGCAGGCCCTTGTGCTGGGGCACAGAAGTTTCGAGTCCTACCTGTTCCACGCTCTCGAGGCGGTGCAGTGCATTGTCGAGCGTCGTCGTGGAGGGGAAACCGGTGTGTCGGCGGTGACGGCGATTCGCGGGGAGAAGATCCTGGCTGCCGAGAAACGCGGCGATTGGTCTCGCTCGTTGCTGAAGGCCGCGCTGCGATCCCTGGGGGCGTCAACAGACAAACTCGATGAGCAGATTAGAGATCCCAGCACGGTGTTTTTCCTGATCGAACACCGCGACGGCCTGAAGGTGACGGGTGCCATGATCCACGGTGCCACCAGCCCGATGCCTCCCAAGTACAGCTGCAATCTCGCGGTTGCCTGTCGTAGCGAGTCGAGAACCAGGCCATTTTCCTGGCGGATGAAGACCCCGGGAATTCCGTTTCCGCACTTTACCGAACTGTTGCGGGGGATCGAACACATGGTTCACACGGGAGAACCGGCCTACCCGGTCGAACGAACACTCTTGACGACCGGCGTCCTCGATCGCCTGATGCACAGCATGCATCCTCAGAAGGAGAAACGGCTCCTGTCTCCCGAACTGGCTATTCGCTACGAGACACCGCGGTGGGGCTTCGCCAATCGGAAAGAGCCAGGCAAGCCCGGGCAAAGCTGACGCATGGAACCGGTCGTGTTGACTGGAGCAAGCTGGAGACACTCACACTCTACGGACACTCAAGTCCTGTTCGGAGCGTGAGTTTCAGCCCCGACGGGAAGCGGATCGTCAGCGGCAGCAATGACAAGACGGTGAAGGTCTGGGACATCTCGTCGCTGGACACGTCCAAGTAGCCGTCA
The DNA here is from genome assembly GCA_039831615.1 of Planctomycetaceae bacterium. Classification (GTDB taxonomy): domain Bacteria; phylum Planctomycetota; class Planctomycetia; order Planctomycetales; family Planctomycetaceae; genus S139-18. The sequence continues at coordinate 2,764 of JBDOMX010000400.1, read as the reverse complement.
TTTCCCGGCGGCGAACGCGCGATACGTAAGGGACTCCAACCCGAAGAGGGGTGGGGGGTCGGTTCGGTTCCTGGGCGACTGGGGCCCCAGAGTGCAGGCCACCGCCTGGCTCACTCAACCACTCTGAGCATCGCCAGGATCGCCTCGCGGATCGCAGGTGGCAGCGTTGGCCAGGCCTCGATCACTTGGGCCAGCTCGGGGTCGAGTGGGCCTTTCGCTGTTTCAAGTGCTGTAGAATGCGCTGCGCCTTCTTCAGAATCGGCGTTTTCCTCGGGGTTTAGGGGGGGCGCATGCGGAATCATAATCCGCGTGTCGGGGGTTCGAGTCCCTCCTCCGCTACTAGGCCCTCCGCGCGATGGGAGAGTAAGACGATATAGGCCAATGTCCTCTGTTCATAGCTGGCAACAATTGCTCATCGTTTTGATATTCAAGGGGATGCAAAATCCTGCTCCTGGAACCACTCAGACCGATCTGAACCTTCGATATTTGCGGACTCTTGTGATGAGGTGCATGAAATTGTTCAGGACATCGCAGCCACTCTAAGCTACGGCAACCGCCAACGGACGACTTCCGTGGCGGTCGTTTCAGGTGGTTGCTTCAAATACGCGGTCAGCGCGTAGGCCGTTATCAAACTGCGATCCTTGAGCTGCAAAGTAACTGGCCAGCCAACGTAGAGGTCGGCCGATGCCGCCAAGCGGATGGGATGATCGTGATCCCATGTCTTGCCGCCGTCTTTGCTGATGATCGCGTACGCGCCGTACGGCAGATGGTAGTTGGAGTACGTCGCCAGCACGCGGCCATCCTGCAGTTCCGTCAAGTAGACATGGACTTCGGCCGTGTTGACCATCACGCGCGGCTTGGACCAGTGCTTGCCGTCGTCGGTTGACTCGGTGATGACGGTATCTTCAAAACCTTCGCCCTTCGTGTTCGGAAGCTGACGGCGCAGCGCGGCCAGCAACCGGCCGTCCTTCAGACGGATCGCTGAGACTTCGCCGAAGCCCGCGTAATCCCAATCAATCGCTCCTTCCGAGAACTTCCACGTCTTGCCGTCTTGCGAGCGGCACAATTGTAGATTGGGGCTGCCATCTCCCTTGCCGCTCCAATCGGACTTCAGAGCACGAACGAACAACAACCCACCATCGGACTCGACGATCATATTGCGCGGATAGTCCGCACCGGGAAGATCGTACGTTTCCCACGTTCTGCCGCCGTCCGTGCTGCGGGCCATGTTGATGGCTTCTTTGTATTTCGAGCCGGGGCCGAAGTAGCCCTTCTGTGCCGACATCACCAGCCTGCCATCCGGCGAGGCTGTAAGGCTCGGCTCCTTGCCAAACAACGGCGTCTTGTTGATCTCTTTCCAGGAGAGGCCGTGGTCCGCGGACTCGTAGACATGAATCAGGAATCGCTTCTTCGTCGGTTCCGGATCGTTGTTGTTTCGGCAGGTTGCCACCACAAGTTTACCGTCGGGCAACTGCGTCAGGCCGGCTTTGTAATTCCCACGCGTGCCGACCCGAGTACGAATCGCAGTCGCCCGTTGCTCGAAGACAATCTGCTGGCGGTCCTGTCCGGTGTAGCCGGTAATGGCCGACGGATATTTGGAATAGTCATAGCCTTTCAGCAGCACCGCGTTTCTCTGCTGATCCGCCGTGGTCTTTCCGACGGGTTGTGTTTCTTGAGCCAGCACGCGTAGACCTGCAGGAACCGCCGCGACCACAACCACGATAAGCGTCGAGCGCCAGATCAATGTGAAATTGTTCAAGGAGTATCTCCCTATCGCTTGGACCGGAATTTCCCATATGGGTTGAGCCTGGAACCGATCCAGACTCGCAACCTTCGGGATTATAACACCACCACCACCACCTCCCCGAGCCTAAAGCGTGTGGACTTTTCGACATCTTTCCGCTACCTAAGCAGGCCTAAAAAGTGCATGGCGAGCACAATACGAGCACAAGTGCCTGAGGCGCGATGTAAGGCTCATGTATTCAACAGCTTGACCACACCTGAGTCATCATGATCCGCGTGTCGGGGGTTCGAGTCCCTCCTCCGCTACTTTCGCGATGTCTCGCAGGGCATCGCACACCGTCGCCCAAGTCCGCAATTTGCAACGGCTTGGGCGATTTCTTTTGCGCGGGGCTTTCGCTGTCTGCCGCGCACCCTTTCGCACCCAATCGCCTCGTTTCGCGTTCTGACTGCTGCGCCAGATGCTGCGCGCCTTTGGCCGTGTGGTTATCCGTTCCGGTCGCCCGCAACGCTTCGGGGCCCGGTTGATGATCGACCAGCATTTGCCGCATCCGCCCTACCGCATCGGCCTCGTGTCCGGGGAACAAATGCCCGTACGTGTCCATTGTCAGCGTGATGGACTGATGCCGCATCACGGTCTGAACCTCTTTGGGGTGCATGCCAGCCTTTGCGGCCAACTGTGTTTTGCAGGACTCGGCAACGTTGAGCCCTTCAGATCACAGTCCTACCACGGAACCCGGATTCTCTCACTCGGAGTGGTACCATTCACGGGGGAAGGTCAGTTGCGATCTTCCGTGTCGGTCAAGTGAACGGCTTTACGACATGTTAGTGATCGCAGTGACCGCCGTATCCAAGTCGAAATCGGTCGAGATCCGCAGCACGGCCCGTTACCCTGGAACGCGTTGCTGGTGTTCGTCAACCGTGATGGAGTCCATGATGAGAGCGATCTTGATAGCGATCTGGATGAACTTGATGGTGTGGTTTGGCAAATGCACTTCATACATCCTCGGGCCGTCCAAAGCCT
>JBDOMX010000365.1:0-4563 GCA_039831615.1 Planctomycetaceae bacterium | reverse complement strand
GCAACACCGCATCAAATTCACTTCCCTGTGACCGATGCACCGTCAGTGCCCACGCCGTTTCGTGGCGCGGCATCGCCTCGACCGATACCCGCCGGATCTGCCTCGTACCGGCGACGGGGAAGTAGATACCGGACTCACGATCGCCAACGCCTCGCAACACCACACCCACATCACCGTTCACGAGGCCACTGTGTTGCGTGTCATTCACCCTGACGATGACTGGCCGGCCATGCGCCGTGGCGCCAATCACGACACCACCCTGTTGCAAGCGGTTCTCGATCCTGGCATTCATCCCGGCCGCCCCGTAGGGCCCTTCGTTCAGTGCGCAGAGTACACGGACCCGAGCGAGCGCTTCGAGCGCCGTCTCCGGTGTCGTGGACCTTACCACCTCGAGGATATGCGGCCAGATTGCATCCACAGCCTCGTCAATCGCCGCCGCGCCGTACTGCACGGCGTCACCTGGTGCTTCAGCATCGGTTAATAGCTGTAGCGCCATATCTCCATCACGATTTCTGACAGCATCCGCCAGACGACCGATTTTCGACTCATCATCAAAGCGATAGTTCCGGTCTAGTTCCACATGTGCGTTACCAAGCAGCCCTTCATTTGCCGCCACGACCAGTTCGCCAAGGACCCGTCCAGGCTGCACACTGGCAAGTTGCCGATGATCACCAAGAATCACGAGCCGGGTTTCCGGTGCCATCGCCTCAAGTAAGCGGTCCCAGAGCATCAAATCGAGCATTGATGCCTCGTCAACCACGATGATGTCGTAGGGCAATGGATTGCCGGCGTGAAACCGGCATCGGCCAGTCGTGGGCTGCCATCCAAGTAGACGATGCAATGTGCACGCCGCGCCTGCAGCCACCTCGAGCCGCGACGCGACCCCGGCGAATCGATCTCTCAGTCCTGACACCGCATCACCGATGGCCTCGCCTAGCCGGACGGCGGCCTTTCCCGTCGGTGCTGCCAATGCCATCCGGAGGTCGACCTGCCGACTCGCCAATAACACCAACAATCTGCCGGCCACCGTCGTCTTGCCCGTCCCGGGACCTCCGGTGACCAACACGAACTTCTGTTGAAGGCCAGCACTCGCCACCCGGCGCTGTGCCGATGCCGCATCTGGAAATAACGCGTCCATCTCTTCCGGATCCTTCGCCTCACTGGTCGGCTCCGCGGTGACCAATTGCCGTAGCCGCCTGGCCACGCGACTCTCGGCCTGATCCAGTCGCCACGATTGCAATCGACCACCGCGCATCACCAGCGGCGTCTGGCGACTTCCATCACTGACAGCCGCACATGATGCCAGCAGTGTCACTTCGTCAGTTCCAAGATCAATGGACGTATGGCCGGCCGCCCACGCCTCGAGAAATCGGTCGACCACCGGCAATGCCACATCCGGTACAGCCCATCGCCTGACGAGTAAGCGTGCCGCCGCGGTACTCATCAAGTTCTCCCCTGGAACAATGCGTCAAGATCAACCAGGAGCGCGTCAGGCGGTTCCAGTTCGAGGACCCCATCGCTTGTTCCCGGTTGCACGCCTCGCACGAAAACAACACAACCTGACCGCGCCGTCGCCACTTCGCCAAACAACCGTAAATACCGACGGAGGGCAACCAGGTACAAATGCACCTGAATGACGTAGTGTTCAGATGTCGCACAGGCCCACATCGACGCGTGCGAATAGTCCTGTCTACGTGCCCCCAGGTAATTACTTTTCCAATCAAGCACGGCCCAGCGCTGCTCCACATGGACGAGTCGATCAATATAGCCGGTCAACAAACCCGAGACGGCGTGACCGGGCAAGCCCACAAGACTTCCCGCATAACGTCGCTCGTCCTCAGTACGCGCATGACGGGCGAAAATGTCCGCCAGCCGGGTCCCCGTAATCGCCGTCGAAGTGAGTGGCAGGTGAAACTCCCATTCCGACAGCGTCTGATCGCTCGCGACACGCGCAAGCCCTGCGCGTAACGAATCAACATGGACGGTTGTGAGATCGTCAAGCATGCGGTGAACTGCGCTCGCAGACTCTTCCGAGTACAGCCGATGTCGTTGCAGGCTCCGTGTCACTAATTGGGCAGGCTCTTCAGCGAAATCCCAGGATGCCAATAATTCATGCAAACACGTGCCGACACGCGCACCACGCGCAAAGTCGGCTAGTGGCACACGCTCCCCCTCATCAATATCAGAAGCACCAGCCGCATCAATCCTCACCGCATTCGCGACGACATCCCGTCGCTCCTGTTCCTCATGTCGACCGTGCGCGAGGGCCGAAAAACTACTGGCCTTCCACGCATCAAGTTTGAGTATTGGCGCAGACCGTGCGCTGAGTTCCAGGCTCACACGATCTTCATCGTTCCAGCGAGTCTCTGTCGGCGCCGGCACAGCACAGACACTGATAACCTCCGGGTTCGCCCCGCAGAGTCGCGAAAGTATGTCCTCGTGGTAGCAAGAGCCCACGCTCTCTTTTTTTTCTTCAGATGTCACGGCGTACCACTCCTCCACCGGCCCGCTCCACGACTCAGATCGAAGGAGCCAATCCAGTCCGCTCGGTGGCAACGGGCTCCGTTTCTGGCCGTACCCGATCGGACCGGCGAGAATCGTCACACGTCGCCGCGCCCGCGTAAGTGCCACATATGCGAGGCGCGTCTCCTCAGCCAGCCGTGCAGTCTTCACTCGCACCTGGTCAACTGCTGTGTCTTGTTGTTCCCCATCAACAAGGACCCAGCCGTCACTCCTCCGGACCAGCAATCGCTTGCTCGCCTGTCGCGGTTCCGTTGCGGACCAGAGGTAGGGACAAAACACAAAGTCGAACTCCAAACCTTTCGCCTTGTGAACCGTGACCACCTGCACTGCCTCGCCATCCGTGTCGAGCCGATAGGACCGCTCATCCGGAGTCACTTGGTGTGACATACGCTGTCCGTCAAACCACTGCAACACCATATCCGGTGACAGCCGCTCATTCGCCTCCTCCGTGTGCAGCAATTCGAACAGGTGCCTCAGGTCCGTCAGATACCGCTCGCCTGTCGGCATCTCGGCCAAACGTAACAAGACACCGGACGAGTTCTCGAGCACGGCCATCAAAGCGGCGATGCCGCGACGTCGCCATAGATCCTCCAGTTCGGAAAAGAAGATCAACTGCTGCTCGGCGTCATCGTCCGACATCGACAGTAATTGCTGCGCGTCATATCCGAACAGTCGCGTGGCTAACGCCGCGCGACGCCAGCCGTCATGCTGTGGCGACAACACCGACCGAAGAACGACGATGAGGTCCGAGGCCATCTCGCTCTGCATGACGTCCTTGTCGTACCGGACAACCGCAGGAACCCCGCGCGCCTGTAATGCCAGTGCAATCTGTTCGGCCTCTCTATTAGTGCGCGTCAGCACCGCCACCTGGGAGGGGGTCACGACTTGAACCGGTGCACCACCTGATTGATCGAGCACTTGAACAATGGCCGTGGCCGTGCAAGCCGCCGCCCGCTCGCGCCGTTGTCCGGCTGTCTTCCAATCGTCAAGGTCTTCATCCGCAACGAACCAGGCCACGAACCGAGCCTGCCCATCATCCGGCAGAGGCAACTCCTCATCCTCGCGCACCGCGGTCGCCGCTGGATAGTCGAGCCGAGAATCCCCGAAAACATTGTCACGCGCGAATAGTGCATTTAGCGCGGTTACCAATCCTTTCGCCGAGCGATAGGTCGTCGAGAGTTGCGTAAGTCGTTCATCAGCCGCAGGCCGCGCCGATAAATACGCATCCAAATCCCCGCCCCGAAAGCTATAGACCGCCTGCTTTGGGTCGCCCACCAGAATGAGGCGCCCTGGTTCAGCCTCCGTCTCGAATACCGCCCGAAAGATCTCCAACTGCCGGCCATCCGTGTCCTGACTTTCATCAATTAATCCAACTCGCCACCTCGTGGCAAGGCGACGAGCAAGCGCACCTCGATTACCCTCGCTCCACAGCGAGGCATGAAGGCGCGTAATTAATCCATTAAAACTGATGAGATTTCTTCTGCGAAGCGTACGGTCAAGTCGTTCCTGGCCAACATCACACACGTGCTTCGTCCACGCCCATCTCAGTCGCAGGAGTTCCAGCATGAAGTTCTTCGCCGCACCCACTAGGGGCAGGTCCTCAACCTCCGCATACGCGGCCTTCCCTGCCTTGCTATTCCGCCTAAACCATGAGCCTGCACCCGCAAGCTCTGCCGCGATTTCAAAGAGCTCCGCTGTTGGCTGTTCGGGTGAAGTACGCAAGAGCAAACCGTGCCACCGCTCAAGACTCCGAACGGAGTCTTGACCAGGATTCTTGTCTGACTGATTCAATCGCACGGTGTTACGTTCGGCGATCTCTCTAATTGCAAACAGCTCGTTGCAATGTTCCTGCACGGCCGCCATCGCCTTGCCGAGACTCTGCCGACTCTCGGCAAGCGAACCTGGTACCGGCTCGAACCGAGCACCGGGGCGACGCGTCACGATATCCCAGGTACGGAGGTCTTCCTCGACCGACCATTTACCAATCGATGCCGCGACCGCCAGTACCGCGTCCGGCGCAATTACTGCCCGCCATGTATC
>JBDOMX010000824.1:0-4564 GCA_039831615.1 Planctomycetaceae bacterium | reverse complement strand
CGGGCTCCAAATCGCCCGGGCGGATGTCCGAGCAGCTCGACAAAAGTTCGGCGCAAGCGGCGTATCGCAAGGCGATGCTTGGAGAATCCATCACCGCCCAAGAGCGGTCGGCGCTGCGCCGGTACGAGAAGGAACAGGAGGAGAAGCGGCGCTGGGACTATTACCGCTCGATTCCTCAAAAGCACTGGCGAGCGATGTCGGGTCGGCAGGCCAAGGTGATTCGAGAACAGGCGGATCGGTATGGCATCCCATTCGATGGGAATCCGATTGACTTGCCCAAGGTCGTCCGCGCCATTCACGAGTTTTTCGCTGCCAATAAATACAAACTGGCATCAGACGACGAGTTCATGCACGGAGAAGGCAGTCCCGCGCTGGAGCGATATCGGGAGGAGCGAGCCGCCTTGGCGAGAATTGATCGCCTCGAGCGAGAAGGCGCCCTCGTGTCGCGTGGCCACGTGAGGGAAGGGTTAGGGCGAATCGCTGCCATTCTCCGCATGGCCGGGGAGACGCTCGAACGCCAGTACGGGCCGGCGGCCTTGGAGATTCTGCACGAAGCGTTGAATGACGCTGAGGCGGAAGTCATCCGCTCACTTGGCGCTGCGGAGTCGATGAAGACGGAGCCAGAGGAGGCCACCTAATGACAACGTCAGTCGACAACGTGCGGGAGGAACTTCAGTGGTTCTTGGACCGAGCACGCGCGGCGAAACGGCGCACAATGCGGGAGTTCGCCGAGGAAGAAGTTGTTATCCCAGATGGTCCGTTCAGCGGTCGGCGGTTTCGCTGTTCGCGGCAGCCCTATACGCGATTGTGGCTCGACGCGGTGGACTCCAAACGTTGGTCTAGGCTTGTCGCGACCGGCCCCACACAGTCCGGCAAAACGCTGGCGTGTTTCGTGATCCCACTGCTGTATCACCTGTTTGAAATTGGCGAGACCGTAATCTGCGGTGTCCCCGACATGGATATGGCCGCCGACAAATGGCGCGAGGACATTCTGCCCGCCATCGAGCGGTCCAAGTTTCGCGATTTGCTCCCCTCACGCGGTGGCGGCAGTCGTGGCGGTAAGGTCGAGTCGATTCAGTTTCTCAACGGCGCCACGCTCAAGTTCATGTCGGGAGGTGGCGGCGATAAAAGCCGCGCCGGGTTCACGTCGCGCGTCGTGGTCATCACCGAAACCGACGGTATGGACGAGGCTGGGTCGGCTAGCCGCGAGTCGGACAAGATCACCCAGTTGGAGGCTCGCACTCGTGCGTACGGATCTCGAAAACGGATCTATATGGAGTGTACTGTCAGCACCGAGCAAGGACGCACTTGGCGGGAGTACAACGAAGGAACAAGTAGTCGAATCCTCTTGCGGTGCCCACATTGCCAAGAATGGGTGGCGCCAGAACGGGAACATTTTGTTGGGTGGCAGGACGCCAAGTCGCAAGCTGAGGCCCGTAGCCAAGGGCGATTCGTGTGTCCTCATTGCGAAAACGCATGGTCCGCATCGCAACGAATCGAAGTCAACACTGAGCCGCTTCTCGTTCATCGTGGCCAAAAGATCAAATCTGATGGAAGCGTGCAAGGCACCACGCCGGCGACGGACACACTTGGTTTTCGTTGGTCTGCCGTGCACAACTTGTTTCTTGAAGAAGCGGATTTTGCGGCCGACGAGTGGCGAGCCTCGCGCGCGGCCGACGAAGATAATGCCGAAAAGGAGCTCAGGCAATTTGTCTGGTGCATCCCGGTCGCGCCTTCCAAATGGGACGATACCGCGTTGGAGGTACATGCTCTTACCTCTCGCGCCGTAAAATGGCCGCGCGGCATCGTCCCAGACGATTCACAGCATTTGACGGCAGCTATCGACCTGGGCAAGTACCGTTGCCATTGGGTTGTCGTCGCGTGGCGTCCGGGAGCGACGGGTCACGTTGTTGACTACGGCACTCTGGAAGTTCCCTGTGAGGAGATGGCCGTAGAACAAGGCTTGCTCGAAACGCTGCGCAGGTTCAGGGATAAGGCTGCCAACGGTTGGCACCAGAACGGCGAGTTGCAAATACCGAACTCGATTTGGATCGATGCGGGCTACTTGCCCGACGTGGTCTATGAGTTCTGTCGCGAATCGCACCGAGCACTTGGGCGCCACCGGTTTCTACCAGCCGTGGGACGCGGTGTTATGCAACAACGATCCAAGCCCCAGTCAAAGAAGACCACGACTGGATCTAAAGTGGCGCATCTTGGCGAAGGATTCCACATCAACTACCTGAAGAACCGCAGTTTCCATCTTGCTGAAGTGGATGCCGACCACTGGAAGACATGGGTACACCAGAGACTTGCCTCGCCTCTCGATAAACCCGGCGCCATGACGCTTTTTGACGCTCCTCCACAGGCCCATTTGGGATTTGCTCGTCATCTCACCGCGGAGTCGAAGGTTGAGGAGTTCATTCCAGGCAAAGGAGTCGTGGTTCGGTGGGAGCGGATTCGCAAGCAGAACCATTGGCTTGACTCGCTCTACAACGCCTGCGCGGCCGGCCATCTCGCGGGGGCGCGGCTGATTTCAGAGGGTCAGCCGCGAAAAGAACAAACACAAGATCGCCATCGGGGACGGACACCACTAGTCGCGGGGCGTATGGAAAGAGTCCATCGGTGGTAGCTCACTAAGTTCACACTTAATTAGAAGGAGTTAATGATGAACGAGACCCGTCGTTTGATTTCTATCATGGATTCGCGTGCCATGACTCACAATTCAGACTGGGCCCGTCTACTGGATGAGTGGGACATACGGCCTGATCGAAACATCGCCGCGGAGCGCGGATCATGGATGCGTTCATCAAACGCATTGAAGCGATGTTGGTGGAGAGGTGAGAATCATGGCAAACACGTATCAGCGTGATGCGTTACAGACCAGCGTTGTGTTTGACGGAGAGCAGGTCTCGGTCATTCGGCTGCGAGAAACACAATAAAATGGAAACGCATCATCGACCCCAGCGCAACATACTCGTGTGACCGCAACCGTACCGAACTCGTGCCAAGCGTTTGTTGTGGTTGATGACGGTCCAGGTTGCTGTGGCCGTCCACTGTTGGAGGACAAACTTGAGGATGTAATTGTCGAGTTCCTTAGTGATGTCGGTGAAGGTGGGATTCGTCGTCGCGTCGACAACCTCCAATCAATGCGAATTTCTGAGGGAGCAAGTGATAAACAGAAGCGGCCGCCCTCTGTGATGCCCGTGTAGGCCTTGGAGGTCACGCAAACTAAGGGAGACGCCGTTCATGTTCTTTGCCGGGTCATGCCGTGTGGGCAAAAGGCTCGAACAAGTACGAAGTCCTCTGGGAGTGAACCGTGCCGAATCACCTTGCCGAAAAACTTGCAGGAATACATTCACGAATTATACTCCAACAATGGTCTCTTTAGATTGGGGTCGTTTCCGAAGACTGTTTCCCTGCCGCAACGACCCTTGTGTGCAAAACCGAAAGGTGAGTTTTCCGGATTCGTCTAGATTGCGATGAGTTGATGCAGGAAAATAAGAAGATACATGTCCCCGACCGCGTGCGGTTGGCATGGTGTTGCGGATCGCCACATCGCGTGCCCATTGCCGACCAAAGTTGTTCAATCGGCGTGCTTCCGGGCGAAGGGATCGGCTCCGAAGTCATCGACGGCACATTGACCGTGCTGCGTGCAGTCGAGTCGGCTGGTCGAACCACTTTTGACATACGATTCGGGGGCCCGATCGGCCTTGCGGCGGTAGCCTCTTGTGGTCAGGCCCTGAGTCAAGAGGTCGTTGAGTTCTGCGAAGGTGTATTCGCCGAGAATGGTGCGATCTTAGCTGGTCCAGGCGGAGGCCGGTTCGTTTATGACATGCGACGCCATTTCGACCTGTATTGCAAGTTTAGTCCAATCACCATTCGGCACGAGTTGCGGCACGCCAGTCGACTCAAGGCCGAGTGCGGGGCCAACGTCGACATTTTGCTCGTGCGGGACAACATCGGTGGCGTTTACCAGGGCGAGTGGTCGGAGAATTCAGACCCGTCACACGGACGGACTGCATCCCACACCTTTTCTTACAACCATGCTCAGGTCAGTCGTATCGTAAGGGTCGCGGCAACGATTGCGAAAAAGCGTCGCGGCGAATTGACGTTGGTTGTCAAGCCGAGTGGTGTGCCAACGATCAGCGAGCTGTGGAGTGAATGTGCCCGCGAGGCCGCGCGAGACCTCGACGTGTCCATCAAAGAACTGGAGATCGACAACGCAGCGTATCAACTCGTACAAAATCCCCAACAGTTTGACGTCATCGTTTCCCCCAATCTGTTTGGAGACATACTCTCCGACGTGGCGGGCGTCCTGCTGGGGTCTCGTGGGCTCTGTTATGGCGCCAGTTTTTCGTCGGACGGGGCAGCAGTCTATCAAACCAACCACGGCGCGGCATATGACATGGCGACGATGAACCGCGCCAACCCGGTCGGCCAAATCTTCTCGTTGGCCATGATGTTGCGTGAGAGCTTTGAACTGATTGAGGCGGCGGATCTTATCGAGGCGGCGGTGGTCGCCGTATGGCAACGCGGTTGCCGAACGGAAGATCTTCCCGAGAAA
>JBDOMX010000605.1:0-4580 GCA_039831615.1 Planctomycetaceae bacterium | reverse complement strand
AAAGCTGGGAAGATAAATTATCGACGGTGTCGCTCGACACGACACAGCGCGAAGATAATCTCAACCTCCTCACTTACCTCGCAACGCTCACAGGGTGACCGCTCAAATGTGCGAAACTGGAACTAAGCAACGACACAATCATCTGCGAAGCCGTATACGTCTTTCCGGTGCCCGGCGGTCCCTGAATACAGAATGTCGAATCCACCATGCTGCGGGCGATCCTAACGCACGCCTCAACGGCTTCTTCCTCCGGTTCCGTCAGCGGCTCGCCCGCCTTCTGGTTCGTCAACTTCGGAGGCTGCCGAAGGAGGAATTGTCGAAACGCCGCTGGAATGTGTTGTCCATCAATCCAGCCATCAGCCAGTCGTTCAATCGCGTCTTCAATCGCTGCAGCACTTACGTGATCATCAGGAATCAGCGACATTCGATCCGGGAGTTCTCCATCCGTGAGTTTGTTCAACGCCGCTTTGCTGATCTTTAGCAGGACACGACCGTTTTCATCGAAGTCTTCGATCGTCAGCTTGATCTTCAGATCATGCGATGCATATACGCTGCTGCCAGTTCGGAGCTTTGTGTCCTGATTCGGATCGAACACATACCAGAATCCCAGAGAGCGTTTAATGGTCACTGGTCCGTCGCCAGTCCACTGTAAACCGCCAAGACAATTCAGGTCTTCGATGAGTTCCGCTTCGGTCATCGCCGCTCTTTCAAACATGGCCCACCAGACAGGTTTGTCTTCGCGACGGTGGAATTCCAGCAGCTGAGACAGCAGTTCCTGAATCTTTAGTCTGTCGGCATGTTCCGCGTGGACGGATTTCTGTTCGGGAATTTCCTGGGCGAGCTGATCAGCCAACAGCCGCCTTCGCTGAGCTGCTTCACCGCGCTTTGAAACGGGCGCTGGATCATTGACATCTTCCAGATTTTTGGAGATCCGAGGGAAATACTCAGTCTGGCTGTCTACCTGAAGCTGCCGCAGCCACTCCGCTGCCTGCCATGTGGAAACGCAATCCAGTTCGTTATAGTCGCGGATGTCCTTCAGAATCAGTGATTTCTTCCAATCTGACGATTCGTCCGATTCAATCCAGCGAGCATAATAGACCATCGATGCTCCGGCGCTTTTGACTTCACCTTCACGTTCGTCCTGATACAAGGTTTCGACGGTCTTCAGTGAATAGTTCGAGGCCCCCAGCAAAATCGACTGGCGAACGACCTGATACAAATCGACGAAAGTTTCTGCCCGCAACAACGCATCGACTTCGTCTTCGCGTGTGCCATGCCGCCCCATTAGCCGTCGCATGGCCGAAACTTCATATGCGGCATAGTGATAGATGTGCATCGAAGGGTCTTGCTTACGGCGCGCTACCACCCAGTCGATGAATTGCTGAAACGACTGTTTTTCCTCAGTAGAATCGTGCGCCCACCAGTCGCTAAATTGCGGTTGACCATTTTCGATGGTGACTGCTCCGAGTAGATATTCAAGGCCACCTTCAGCCAGTGGGTATCCTTCAATATCAAAGTAGACATCGCCGGCGGATGTTGGGGGAAGAAGGGCCAGACCACTGTGAAGATTCATGGGGTCTGGCGGAAGAATTTCGAACGCAGGGCGAACACAGACGCTTCTGCCAGCCTTTTCCTGAGCGGCTCGTGTTTTCATCTGCACAGCCGCCTGCGCCGCCAATCGTCGATAGATGTCGTCATTCAGGTGAGGTACGTGTTTCTTCTTCGATTTGGCCAGTTGTGCTGCAGTCTCAATACCAGCATCATTCAATTTCCTGATCTGACTGACGGAAATATTCGCGACCTGAAACAGATGGTCACGTTCTAAGAGCCAGTCCTCGGCGTGTGACTGCCAACGTCCATGATCGGCCCTTGGATCGGGAACCGGGTGATCGGAATCCGGATCAAACTCAGCCATCTGCTCGAGAAAGGCGATTTTGAGCTGTTGATAGTAGTACCAGTAATCATCTGTGCGAAATCGCTGTTTGCTGCCGTCGCCCAGAATGACCTCGACAAATTCAGGTCGTTGTTCCTGATAGGACTCCATCATCTCTGCATAACAGCAGAGTTGAATCAGGTAATACGGCTTCGGTGTCGTTGCGAGCTTTGTGTCCCAGACTTCGTAACGAATAGGACCTGTGGAAACACGGGCCAGAAAGTCTGCATAGCCGGCAAATGGCGGAAGCCGCAAGTAGCCCTGAAAAACAATCTCTCGCCCATCGCGGATGGCCTGACGAGTCGCCTCAGCTTTCTCATGACGGCTGCCTCCCTGGATCCAGCAAAGATCACGACCGTTATCTGAGAGCGTCTTCACAAATTTCGCCTCGTGCGAAATCCCCGCGTCGGCGTAGAGCTGCAGTTCGTCGCTGGCTTCATCCGGAGTCACACGCTCTGGATGTTCAAGGTACAACCTGTCCATCCACGCCGCGAAGGGCGACTCCATGAAACGGGTAAGATCTGAAGGAGAGTAAACAATCTGCCGGTTGTCAAAGTACATTTTGGACTTTCAGTGGCATGGATTTGTCCGTTTCATTCGGCCTGTTTTCTGCGGTGTTCGATAGCCCCGTCGGACAGCCATTTCAAATTGTTACCCTGCAGCTTCATCGAGGCGCGTTCAGTCATGTATGCATTCCATGGCATGACGGCACAAAATCCCGAGAGATCACAGGCTGGCCGCTCAGAAAATCCGGCGACGTGATCTTCGGCAAGATGGGGTTCAGTCGTTCTGTTAGTCGGTCACTCATTGAACCAATCTGAGATATCTGAATACGGGAAACGTCCGTTCTTGATTGTCAAATAGCCGGAATTTGCCTCGGTCAACGACACCGGGCAACAATGCGACGAGCTTTGTCCTTTCAGGCAAGCGAGAGTTGAGGTGACTCAGAATTCCTGATGGCGACCATCCGACTGATATGTCGCCGAATCCTGAGAGCAGGACGGCGTCACTTTCTAATGCAGTAGCTTCTTCAAGGATGGCATCCGCAAGAGAATCGGAGTCTATGAACTTTGCTGCCTGAATAAACGCTGTAACAGTCTCGGCTTCAGCAGCGTGTTGCACACCGTCGCACATTCCTTCACGCTCAATTTTCGCTCGGAGGCATTCGAAAACATCAATCGAACCAACCCTGCGATCCCCAATCTGCTTTGGCAGGAGACTGAGCAGCCAACGTAGGTGCGGTCGCTCTATAGGCGAAAAATCAAACATGAAGAGCGTGTTGGGATAAACACTCAACCGCCCTTCTAGGAACGACTCCGAGAAGATGACGCTCAAGAGTTGGTCTACTCGATCACTGCATTCATTCATGGCGTCACCTGAATGCAACGCAAGACGCTGCCCTCGTCATTCTTGGTCAGGTAAAGTGTGGCCGCAACTCAACTTTGGAGTCGGCCGTCAATTCTGATCACACGCGATCGTCAACATGATGTGAAGCATGGCAGCCCATTGCTCAATTAAACACCTCATCCGCTAAGCTATGGCCGGTGACCTGTGAAGTGATGGAGGGACCGTCAGAAAGAGAGGAATTGGTTCCATATATGGCACACCAATTCTGCGTGTCACCTCAAGAACCAAGTACGACAAACCTTTACGGCTGAGGGACGAAATCGCCCAATCACCTGCATGCCAAGACTGCAGTTGTCGGTTAGTCGGAAGAAACGGCTGCAATGCCATCTTGGATGATTCTTATGATCGACTCAAGATCTTCCCATGGGACACCGCCGGGATAGCCGGCGTTGGTCTTGAAGTCAGCCAACGGGGCATACGCTCCTTTGTTTCGACTCGTGTATGAAGTTCCGTTGAGAGTCGTCAAAAGAGCCTCACGTGCTGATTTCACGGGGCTGTGGGGGTTCGGGCATTTCGGTCGAAAATTCAGCACCACCTTGTCACCTACAAGCTGCATCTTGACCTGAATCACGAGAGTCTGGGAGAAACCCTCAACCCAAATAGTCGGATCTTGAGAGAAGCGATCATCGAGCACGGAAACTTCGAGCCCGCCCTTGATTTTCAGATTTTGTCGCAGCATAGCCAGCTTGTCATAGACGATATTCTCCGCGGCCTGCGCTCTCTGACTTTCCGAATAGCTCATGCCCTCTTCCGGCGTTTTGTTCATCGTTCCGCTGGCCTAAAATCAAGAATGCGAACCTTGCCCAATACGCGACATGGTGTTGTCGGAACAGCATAACAAATGTACGACAGCCGATGGAACTGGGGTGCGTCCGTAGAATGTTGGCACAAGGCGATTCGGTGAGCCCGTAGGGTTAAAATACTCCGCCGAACTCAAAAGACCGTGAAACACAGCGTTTTGACGAATCCAGAGTCGCGCATCTCATCCGCTTGATTTCATCCGTCTGCACCGAAAACTGACGATTTTCGGCGGCGAACATGTCCTTCCTGCTGGCCACCATCTGCGGCGTCCTCAACCTGTGTCAGCAACGGATCACTTACCAGCAATCCTGGACATAGTGGCGTCGATGGAACCGACGTCGATCGCATCGCGGGACTGCTGCCGTGCCATCTCACAGATCACCGCGGATAACGAGCCAGCCGAGCACAGCAGCAAATCCCACTCGGCAACAAACAACTC
>JBDOMX010000483.1:3739-4586 GCA_039831615.1 Planctomycetaceae bacterium | reverse complement strand
CCGATTTGGCGCGGTCGAGTACCGCTGTCATGTTTGTCGCACTCGTGGTAGTTAGTCATGATGTGAATAAAAGTCGCCATTTCCTACGGATCCAGTTTGCCATCGCGTTTCTTCGGACTCGAATGTTAGCGCAACTCACGCCAAGAGATGGCCTGGTCGCGATCTGGACGTACCGCGAGCGCAGCGATTCGAGGTGAGGGAGCATACTATTTGTCGTCTGGCGTCGCTTACGTGATGAGCTCGAGCGACTCGGCTTCTGAAGAACTTCATTTGCCATCTAAAACGTAGGTCGGATACTCGACATGTCGAGTCGTTTTTGTTAGCTATTTCTCGATTGTTCGTACGCAAGAGATGTCGGGAGTGGGGTAGCGTGATGTTTGAGGGTTACACGGTTTGGGTTCGCTTTGTGCGCGGAGTGGGATGTGGGGCGTGGCGATTGCCGTCGCCGCGTTCGCGGCTTCGTTGTGGGTGGAAACGAAATCTGTGGGTGGTGGTGAAATCAGGTCCGTGGGTTGCACCCACGGCTACATGCGGTGGCCGCATTAGCGTTTGGGTGCGTTTTGTGAGTGGCGCGGTGGGATGAGGGCGTGGCGATTGCGGTCGCCGTGTTCGCGGCTTCGCTGTGTGGTGAAACGAAAAAACCGTGGGTTGGCATTCACGGCTACATGCATTGGCAGCATTCGCGGCCGATTGGCGTTTGGGTGCGCGAGTTGTGAAACGAGGTCCTTGGGTTTCCACCCACGGCTACATGCTTTTTACGCATTCGCGGCCGAATTAGAAGGAGCTATGTGCTTCGCTGACGTTTGAAACAACCGGCTCGGTCGACTGTGTTGGCTGGTCACTTTCG
>JBDOMX010000483.1:0-3729 GCA_039831615.1 Planctomycetaceae bacterium | reverse complement strand
GTGCGGGCGGCGTTCGCGACCGAACTAAGGAGGAGCTATGTACTTCGCTGACGACGAAACAACCGGCTCGGTCGGCTTTGTTGGCTGGTCACTTTCGGCGAAAGTGACCTACTGGCCGACGGCGTGGTGCAGGCGGATTTCTGCTAGGACAGCGTCGTAGATTGCGTTGCTGTGGTTGGTGTAGGCTTGAACTCGTTGCGTTTCCGCGTCGAGCACTTCCGTGCCGATCGCGGCGCCAAGCACGTAACGGCTCCTCGCGACGCGGAGGTTCTCGTCAGCTTGACGGCATGCATGGGGTGTCACCTCTAGACGCCGCGCGGTTTCTTGGATATCGAGCCAGGCCCTCCGAACTTCCAGGGCAATCATCGACTTGAGTTCAGCCATCATCCAGCGAAGGCTCTCCGCCTCATGCGACAGCGCCGCGGCTTCGTGAGAAATGCGACCGTGGTCGTAGACATTCCAGTCAACACCGACTCCGATCGACGCGATTCCCTCGGGAGTCTGGTAGCGATTTTCGGCGAACGTGTAGTCTCCTCGCAATGCAATCTGCGGGAGTTTCGTTCCGCGTAAACTCGCTGCTCGGTGCTCCAACGCCGATATCTCTGCGACGTATTGCGACACCGCTGGACGAGTTGCCGTGGCCCGTTCGGTTAAGAGATCTAGGTCGTGTGCCGCATTGCAAATAGGAAGTTCGGCAATTCGAACACCGCTGGCAAGCGGGCGAGCGAGGATCCGATTGTACGACGCTCGGGAAAGATCCAGTTGGTTGCGGGCTTGAATTACTTTCTGTCGAGCATCCAACGTCGCTACATCGGCGGCCAGCACGTCCTGGCGAGGTACTTGTTTTTGCTCATAACGCAGTTTCACATCGGAGGCATGCGACCGCAAGCTGTTTTGTGTTCCCACGGCGACCTCGACAGCCCGCTGACGGCGAAGTACGGCGACGTAGGCTTCGGCGACGTTTAGCCGGAGGTCATTTTGAGAGCTTGCCACGTCGTGCGATGCGGCAGAGATCCTCGATCGGGCCGCCTTGATCCCTTCCGAAATGCTACCGCCTGTGTACAGTGGGACGTTGAACCGCGCGCGAAATGAGCCACCTTCATTCTGTGCGTAGGGGAACCGGTTTGAAGGGAGCATTAGCGCTGGCACCTTAAACGTGAACGAAGGCTCCGTGTTTCGACCGACGTAAGAGCTGTCGACGTGCGCCGTGGGCCAACGCCCCGCACTGGCAGCGTACAAATTCTCTCGAGCTGACGCGACCTGCCATTGCCGCGACTTTAGTCGGCGGTCCACCGTGGCCGCGCAGGACCAAGCCTCTTCAAGGGTCTCTTGATGACCTGCGAATTCTCGTGCAAGCTGAATCCGCGTTGAGCCTCCAGGAGCGGGCAACCGCCTGAGTGCCGGGCTAAGATTCGGCTGGCGTTTTGATTCCTGAATCGCGTCAGTCTGCTCGCGGGCAATGCTCGGGTGTTGGGGGGCAGGAATCGCGTGGGCCGAACCTGGGAGAAGATTGATCGCGGTGAGTAGAAGGACTCGTCGAATCGCCATGGGGACGGCACCGAAACCATTCGAATGATGCATTCCGCAACACCGTGCGGAGGCTCCGTCGCCCGTACCACGGAATTTACCTACCTTAGCGAAAATCGTCATTTTCGGCCTAGGCCGTGAGGAAAAAACGTGAGCCAGGCGCTTCGCTCGAGGAAACGTTGCACCCCTAGATCGGTTCGACCATGTAATCGTCGATCGCCATGGAAACTCCCTGTTGGATGTAATGGACGGCGACCAGCAGTCGTTTTCTCCCACGACGTTCGATCACAATCCCTTCCATATCACGGAACACGCCACTCTTAATCCGCACTTTTTGGCCAGGTTGCAGCCGTTGTTCCACGGTCACGGCCGCTTCGCTCTCAATGAGTTGATGAATGTTGAGCAGATCATGGAACAGACCCACATGGTCTTCTACCGGCAAGATCCGCGATACGCAGTTAGTTGTCAGGGCGGTGATCCGCTCATCGTCCGTGCCGCACATGAACAAATAGCCACTAAAAAGCGGCATGTAGGATTTGACCTTTCGGCCCCGATGAAGGCGCTCGTGTTTTACGAGCGGCAAGTAGAAGGGCACTCGGTGCGCGTACAAGCTGCGTGCAAGTGCTTTTTCTCGGCGCGAGCGTGTGTAAATCGTCCACCAGACACGCGGAGTCTCTACTTCGTCAACACTTTCTTGTTCGTCGGCTGGGTCGCTGTCTCTCTCACCGAATAAATCCGGTGGATACGTAACTGGTTCCCGTTGGAGGATTGGCATAAAACCCCTGGTGCTTTCTCATATGTTGCGTAACTCTATGGTATGCCGTGGTTAGGCGCCGTCTCCCTGGCGCTGATTCCGTCATCGCCTCCATGTTCTGTGGGGGGGAATTTGCCGTACTCCTCCGGCGGGGAGTCGGCAAGGCGGGGATCTGGTGATGAAATGCGACAAAGCGCCATCAGACCTTCAATACCAACAGTTTACACCATCACCTACGAAAATCCCCGATTCTGCGAGAAAAGCACGTAATAGCCCTTGGACCCCGTTTCTAGTCCCCTCGTCGAGTCGAGGACTGGCTCGAATGCCCGTGGCCGCGACGAGCCGTCGGGCATGGCTATCGAAAAACGTGCCATTTCACTCGGCATTCACCAACCCTCCCTCTACAGAGAGGGCCTAAGGCCTGCGGTGTCAACCAGCCCGCCAATTTTGGGGCCGGTGACCGAAGGCGACGCCCCGAATTGCCAAGGCGGCCATTTCGGCGTATTTGGTTTTTCGAAGGTCGACGTATCTGGATAGGTATCCGACGTATCTGGATAGCTGTTCGACGTATCTGGATAGCTGTTCGACGTATCTGGATAGGTATCTGGATAAGCTGTGGGAATAACGGACGGGTCAGCCGTGACTTCCCGGCGCGAGGAACTATCAGGCGGAGACGCGTTCGCCGGTTCGACGATGGTCTCACCGTATTCTTCCGTGGGAATCACATCGTCCCAGCAGCAGGGTTCGTATCTCATCGGCCGCCAACAGGTTTGATGGTACGTATAGGTCTGTGGATCGCAGTAATGTTGAAGGCAAACTACTGGCTCACATTCTTGTTGACTGCACCAGGGTAGCGCGACACCGCACGGAGCTGCCGCCTTACAGCCGCAGATGCTGCACGCGACAGCCAATAACAGCGCTTTTGTGATGTATGGCGAGTTCATGATTTAGAACCTAAATAAATGCTGCGGTTAGAATTCGAGAATCGGCTGAATTACGAGTTTTATTGGCGGAACCTGCTATCACCGCCACCACCAAGCACCTTGCCGGAGAATCGCGTCACGGTGTCGGCGCCCAACGTGGCGAATCCGAAGATGCGTTCAAACGGCGAGAGCAGCTTGCCAACACTCGTGTCGAAGGCGACCATTTTGTCTTCCGCAATAAAGAGACGATCACCTGGCATCATCTGGTAGTTGGTCGTCACATCGCCATGCTGAGTTAGCGCCAGCCAATCAACGGGCAGCTTACTCTGTGCTGCCGTCTTGCCCGGGCCTGGTCTAGCGATCCACATCGTCGTCGATGAAGCAGAACCGAAACCGTTGAGGTTTGAAATGGCGTCCAGGACCGTTTCGTTTCCCGTAATAGGGAAACGGAAGACGCCGTCGCCCAACCCGGCTCCCTGAGTGATCACGTAATACACTTTGCTGTTGAAGGCGAATACATCGACC
>JBDOMX010001168.1:0-20336 GCA_039831615.1 Planctomycetaceae bacterium | reverse complement strand
ACGCTGGTCGTGTGGGGTGGTGAATTTGGGCGGATGCCATTCAGTGAAGGACAGAACGCTCCCGGTCGCAACCACAACCCTTACGGATTCAGTATGTGGATGGCCGGCGGAGGAGTGAAAGGCGGCATAAACTATGGAGAAACCGACGAATTTGGTTTCGAAGCGGCCACCGATCCGGTCCATCTCCACAGCATTCACGCCACCATCCTGCACTTGATGGGCCTGGACCATGAACTGCTCACCTGGTTCCATCAGGGCAGAAACGAATCACTGACAGACGTCGGTGGACACGTCGTCCACGACATCCTGACGTAATTCAGACGCCGGTGTCAAAACGCGTCGCCCGCCTCGGTTGATTTGGTGCCTGTCCGTTTCCTGGCCTCGTTGACGTAAGCCGCCGGGCGCTCATCCAACCGCACCTGAATGGCTGCAGCGGCGTCATCCGTTCCCCACGTCATCGGCCGTCACATTGAGCTGGGGTTGCGCCGACAACAATTTCCTGTACCGAGCATACATTGCGTCATAGGTATCTGCAGTGGCTGGATCGGGTGCGAAGCGCGTCGTGGTGTCGGAAGCCAGGCTCTCCAGCCAGGACGGCCAGTCCATGCTGTCACCCTGCAGAACACGGTGACGGTAACCGGCCAAAACAGCTGCCCCCCAGGCTGTTCCCTCTTCGGCACTCTCCAGCAAAGTGACGGGAGTGCGAAATACGTCCGCGAGGATCTGCCCGGTCTCGGGTGTTTTTGCCAGGCCACCGGCGAGCACCAGTTCGGTCCGCGGATATCCCTGGCGGTCGAGTTCTTCAGTGCCAAGTCGCAGGTTGAACATTGCGGACAGCAACGATGCCCGAGCCACATTGCCAGGCGTCGCATTCCCCGGATTGAGGCCGACGATCGCACCCGTCCCCCCGGTGTGAATCCCGATCCCAGGTTCGTCATTGATAAATGGGATGGCCAACAATCCGCCGCAATCCGTGTCCGCCTCCAGCAGCGCCTGCATGATTGTCGCAAAACGGTCCTGTCGATCTGTCTTTGACGTCGAACTGAGCATCTCAACCGCGCAGTTCATGAACGTCGTGCCGTTCTGCAGCCAGACCATATTGATTGGCTTGCCGTCCGCCGCGCAGAAATGATCCACCCCAGGGCTCACGCCTTCAAAACTGCGGTCACCCACGGAGTTTGCACACAGTGACGTCCCGAAACTGACCGAGACCATTCCGGCTTTGCCAATCAGCGAGCCGGCCATCGAAGCGGGTTGGTCACCCTCCGCCGGAGCCACAGGAATTCCGGCCGGAAGTCCCAGCAGTTTCGCACCATCGGAGTGAAGGACACCTCCATCTTCTCCGGCACGACGGACTTGCGGCAGCAATTCAGTCAGTGAAACAGCTTCGCAGTCGCCTGCGACGTCACGGAACGAGGCGAGCAGTCTCTCATCGTAGTTCAACGTCGAATGATCCACCGGAAACATCCCTGAGGCTTCGCCGATTCCGAGTAACCAGTCACCCGTCAGTTGGTGAGCAATCCAGCCCGCGGGAGTCGTCATGTGCCGTGTTGCGAGGGCCATTTCCGGTCGGTTACGCACGGTCCAAAGCCACCGCGTCGCGGTCAGGCGGCGTGGCATCTTGACGCCGAAGCGTTCCGTGAGTTCGTGCCCCTCGGCATCGTTGCGACTGTCACACCACAGGCGAGCCGGCCCCAGCGGACACAAGTCACTGCCGACGAGCACTTCCCCGTGCATTTGTCCCGAGATGCCGATGCACAGAACCTGGAGATCATGTTCTGCCGGAAGTGACTTCCGCAGCGCCTGCATGGCCTGTTGCAGGGCGGCAACCCAGTCATCGGGAGACTGTTCGTAGCAACCTTCAGACAGCCCGGGCACCATCTGGTAGTCAGCTTCGCCAACGGCCAGCACGGCAAGTTGCCGATCTGCAAAGACGACGGACAGCCCCTGCGTGCCCACGTCGATTCCAAGGTAACCCTGTGTCATCTGTTTCGCTTTCGTGCGTCATGGTGGTGGTGCTATGAGATCGCCGACTTCGCGCCGCAGATCTGCACGTCAATGCCAAGTTCTGCCGCCATTCCACTTTTGACTCGCACGATGGAGTCTGCCTCGTCGGCCGAATTCGCATACGCCACCTGGATATGATTACTCTGATGCTTCGCCATCAGCTGGTTCTGATCCACGTCGTGCAGCACAGCGTGCATGATCGGCCACTGATAGGTGGTTTCCTGCCAGCGGCGCTGTGTTTCTTTTTCGGGCAGCTCCACGACATGTCCACGGCCAATATCCATTTTCAGCCGGTCATCCTCGACAAAGATCCGCGACCAGACGATTTCGCCGGGCTTCGAAATCCCGCACAAGCTGCTGCCGCCCTGAGGAAAATACATGGCTGGCTGTCGATGGCCGATCGCACCCGCCCAGCCGTCGATGAGATGTTCCGGAGGGACGGATCCGCTGATCAGAAACACCCACACATAGTCCGGAACCGTTCCCGATGCATCGAGATCGCCCCAACGAATATCGTGGAGCGTCGTTTCGACGGGTTGACGCAAAGCGGCGTGAACACGATTGGTCAGCAGAGCATCCAGCCCGGCGCCTTCATCCACTTCGTTGAAATGAACGACAGGCTGACCTTCGAATAACACTCTTGATCCGCAGCGAGACCTGACGGGCGGGCGGACGGTGTTGTTCAGTGTTCCCTCCGCCAAATCACTGGCTGGCATCAGATCATTCAACCCTTGTTGATACTGGATGCCGATCAAATCGCAGCCGTAGTCATCGGCGATGCGAACCGCTGCAACGTACATCCGGCACTGCAGCAGAATCTGTTCCCGGGTCAATTCCGTGTCGTGATCGGAACCAAGTTCGAATTTCATGCCCTGTTCGATGAACCAGTTGTAGACACCCTCGGCTTCGGCATCTGAAACCTGCGTTGACTGGTGGTACAAAGCGGACTGACTGAGGCGTTCTTTGAAGACACCCGTTTTGTTCAGTAAATGATCCGGAAGGATGGCATTGAACATCCCCATACATCCCTCATCGAAAACTCCCATGATCGCCTTGTTGACTTTGAGTTCATTCGCCAGCGTCAACGCCGTTTCCGCTTCGCCGTCACGTAGCTGTCCCCGGTCGAACTCCACCACGTGAGCCGTTTCGTGACCACACTTGCCCGTCTTGAGCCATGTCTCCAGTCGACTGAGAAAATAGTCGTCCGTGAAATCTGCACTCCACAAGGTTGAGTAGCTAACACCCGCTTTTGTGAGCGAGCCATTCAGATTCAACATGCCCACGAGACCGGGCCAGGTCCCTGACCAGTTCGCGACCGTTAAAATGGGGCCTCGATGAGTCGTCAGCCCGGCGAGCACATGATGAGAAAATTGCCAGACGGCTTCCGCGACGATCAATGGAGCATCCGGATCAATGGTGCGGAAGACTTCCATCCCCTGTCGCTGTGACGAGATGAATCCGTGCTGCTCAGCGTCATCCAGGTCGTGGGCCCGGACGACTTCAAATCCAAGTTTTTCGACCGCTCCGTTCAGCTGCGTTTCCATTTCCGCTTGTGCCGGCCAGCACATCTGATTTGCCGAGAGGCGCAAATCACCACTGGCGATCAACTGGATCTGGCCAGGTTTCAGCTGACGTGGTGCAATGATTTCCTGAGTTAACATGTGATCAATCCTGAGGGAAGTAAGTGGTGAGGACGCTGCCGGCACGCAACGCGACTGCTGTTATGTTGATGGAGTTTTCTCCTGGTCATGCGACGGTGACACCTGACCACTGTCCGGCACGATGACCACGTCTGCCGCAGTGATCTTGCGTGATGCCACGAAAATCAGTTCTCCAAATGTTTCGCCATCCGGGACTCAGAAGGCCGCCGCACGCTGGAGCGACACAATTAAATCTGCGTCCTCTGCTTCGCAATCGTTCCAGGTCGACCAGACGGTCAGGAATGCTGCGGTTTTTCAGGGGGCAAATCCACGATCGCTCCCAAACGCGTTCAGGATTGTATCGATTTCGACGAGGTCATCAATGAGTGCCGTGCTGCCCAGGTCTGACTCCCTGGATCACGAGCGTCGACAAGCCGCGTGTGGCACGTTTCGACGGACCTGGAAACGCCGATGACTGTCAGCAATTGCTGTATGGGCATGAAACAACATGGATCCCAGGGATCGTCGATCTCTTTCTGTTGACATGACTATAGTTTATATATAATGTTTCTGCAGGAGTAGTCCGGGTGAGGGCAGGCATTCATTTGACGAGCCGTGGGATCCGGCATGAATTGAAGGAGCGACAACCGTTCGCAGCGACCGAAGTTTCGGCGACGGTGAACACTCTGTGATCGAATGACCGTTTCGCAATCGCGTCGGGCGACCGTTTCAGCAGTACAGCCTGAAACTCCTCGGAAGTGAAACCGGTTGTGAGAGACAGCACGACGGCCATGGCCCGCAGCAGACAATATGACACGAGCTTGTGCCAGTCCCGTGGTCGATGGTCACCAGCACAAATCAGGAAACGCTGGAAAGACGTCATCCGTTGACTCGCGATTTCGCGCCACACGAGTTAAGTCATCGAACATAACCTGCCAGTTCACTCACGAGCAAGGAATGAATATGTCGAAACCACGGATCCTTGCCTTCGCCGGAAGTGCCCGGAACGAATCCTGGAACCACCGGCTGGTGCGGGTCGCGGCCGAAGGTGCCCGAACTGGCGGAGCTGAAGTGACGGTCGTCAACCTCCGGGATTATCCGTTGCCTTTGTTCAATGAGGACCTTGAGCAGGAACACGGTCCGCCCGAGAACGCGACAAAGCTCAAACAGCTGTTCCTGAATCATGAGGGTCTGCTGATTTCCTCTCCGGAATACAATAGTTCCATCACACCACTGTTGAAGAATACCATCGACTGGGTGTCTCGGCCGGCGAAGCACGCCTGGCAGCGTACACGAGCAAGGTTGCCGCATTGATGGCCGCATCTCCCGGCGGACTGGGGGGACTCAGAGGTCTGGTTCACCTGCGTTCGATCCTGAGCAGTATTGGTGTCATCGTGTTGCCGGAACAAATTGCCGTTCCTCGTGCGTTCGAAGTGTTTGACGAAAATGGTCAACTCAAGGACGACAAGCAACAGGGGCGAATTCAGGGAATCGGACAGTCTCTCGCAACGATGCTGCACAAACTCGCGGATTGAACGAATGAGAAGATGCCGCGACACCAGAAATCGCTGCTTAAGCGAGTGAGAACATCTGCACCGGGGAGAGGGGAACCAATACGGATCCATGCCGTCACCTCCACCGGGCGGCGTTTCTGCAGCGATGCGGAATTCCACTGACATCCGCGAACCCATCCGTTAGACTGAAATGGATCGGATTGGGCCTTCGTTTGATGTTGGATGCGAAGTCCGGTTGTCATGGTGTCCTTCCGAAATGTGGGCAGCGGACCGCGACGCATTTCACTCAAGCGTATGGCATGCCAAAACCTCGAACACAATTCCTGCTTGTCATGGTGGCCGCGTTTGTTGGCCAGTCCGGCGAGACTGCCGGCGCTGACCGGCCATCGTTCTATCAGCAAATCGATCAACTCGTGGCTGACGCCCGGACAGACTCTCAGGAACAGGTCGCCGAACGTTCGTCGGACGCGGAATTCTTTCGTCGGATTCACCTCGACCTGGTCGGCAGCATTCCCAGTGCCGCCGAAACGCGAACTTTTCTGGAAGACCCGTCACCGACCGACGAGAAGCGGGAACGGATGATTGACCGATTGCTGGCCGATCCACGATACGGACGGCGGATGCAGTATGTGTTCGATGAAATCATCATGGAACGCCGTCCTGGAGCCAACGTATCTGACGAGGAATGGCAACAATACCTGCGCGAGTCCTTTCAACAGAACCAGCCGTGGGACACTCTGGTTCGGGAGATCCTGAGTGCCGATGGAGTTGCGGCCGAACTCCGACCCGCCGCACGATTCTATCTGGATCGCAACCTCGAACTGGATGTTGTCACACGGGACATTGGCCGCGTGTTTCTCGGCGTGGATCTGGAATGTGCTCAGTGTCATGACCACCCGTTCGTGGAAGACTACGAACAGCGGCACTACTACGGGATCAACGCGTTCCTGACCCGCACCTATCTCTTCACGGAGCCCAAATCGAAACAAAAGCAGCTCGGCGAAAAAGCAGAGGGAGACGTGACGTTCACGTCGGTCTTTACCAACGAGGAAGGAGAAACGGATCCCCGGATGCTCGATCTGGCCCCGATTCCGGATCCGGTGGAGTCGGCGAAGCAGTACGTCGTTGAACCGAAGAAGGGTGCACGCGGAGTCCCGAGTTACAGTCGACGGCAGGCGCTCGCCCGCATCATGGTGTCCAATGAAAACAGGTCGTTCCATTGCAACATCGTCAACCGTCTGTGGGCACTGATGATGGGACGTGGCCTTGTCGAACCACTGGACTGCTGGCATTCTGAAAACCCACCGTCGCATCCCGACATTGTCGACCTGCTTGCACGTGAATTCGTCGACCACAACCACGACGTGCGCTGGTTGCTGAAACAACTTGCGCTCACGGAGACTTATCAGCGGAGCAGCCGAGTGGAAACGTCACGATTGGGTGGAGATGTGCCGCAGTATGCAGCCGGACTGCTCAAGCCACTCTCGCCCGAACAACTGGCGTGGTCCGTGATGCAGGCAACCGGCGTCGTTGACCAGACGCTCGCTGCCCGGACTGCTGAGTTCCAGGAAAAACATGCTGCGTCGACATCGGGCAACGAAAAAGGTGATGAAATCTCCGCGGACGAAAGCGCGGTCGACACAACGGATGACGAGGCCAACGATCCGGTGTGGCGTGAGCAAACGCTCCGTCTCGCATTGAAGCCCATGATTGATCAGTTCGTGAAACGGTTCGCTGCTTCCAACGGGCAAACAACCGGCTTTGATTCGAACGCCCAGCAGGCGCTGTTCCTGATGAACAGTACGTTGATTCAGGACTGGCTCGTGCCGAATCGCGGAAATCTCCTTGACCGGCTCAGCAATGCAGAATCCGCAGCACCGTTTGCCGAGGAGTTGTACCACTCTGTCCTCAACCGCCCGCCCTCAGAAACTGAGATCGCCGAAGTGAGTGTCTACCTTGCTGCGCAGCTGGACCGGACAATCGCGGCTCAGGACCTGACGTGGGCGCTGCTGACATCGGCCGAATTTCGCTTCAATCACTGAACGAGTTTGATCATGAACAGAACGACCGGCTGCAATCGTGTTGACCACATGGTCTCACGTCGAGGGTTAATGGCGGGATCAGCCGGCATCGCGCTGTCGGGGTCGATCACTCCTGCCCACGCTGTTCAACTCGCAGGAGAACAAAAACAGATCCTCCAGATCTTTTTACAGGGCGGCGTGAGCCAGCTGGAAAGCTGGGACCCCAAACCCGGCACGCGATACGGCGGTCCGTTTCGCGCTATCCCGACGACGGTGCCAGGTGTCCACATTTCCGAGTTGCTGCCGATGACAGCGAAGCGCATGCATCTGCTGTCCATCGTACGCAGCATCGACATCAAGACGAACAGTCATCATCTGGGGCGGTTGTTCATGGAAATGGGTCGGCGAAGCGGTACGTTTCCTTACGTCGGCGCAGTCGCGTCAAAATACCTTGCTCCGCGATCCTCACCACTACCTGGTTACGTCCACATTTCGACTCGTGGGCTGACCGACATTTCAGACGGTTTCCTCGGGGCTCGACACGGACAGCTGATGTTGTCCGGCGAGTCGGCGCCCGAGAATCTCACCCGCCCTGAAACTGTGACCAGCGCAGCCGCGCGTCGACGCGACGAACTGCGAAAACATTTCAACCAGCGATTTGCCGGCCGCACCGGACAACGTGCGTTCACAGAGATCCTGAATTCATCTTTCGACACGGCGGACAAACTGATGAACCGCCGCAAACTTCTGGTCGCGGAACCAACACCGAAAGACCTGGAGCGTTACGGGAAACATGATTTCGCTCAGAAGTGCATCCTGGCGCGCACGCTGCTCGAGCACGGGGCCACGTGCGTCAAAGTCACGCATCACGGCTACGACACCCACGCCGAGAACTTCAACTTTCATCTGGAACAACTCGGTGAATTCGAGCCACCCTTCTGTGCGCTGCTGGATGATCTTCACTACTCGGGAATGCTGGAACACACACTGGTGATGATCTATTCGGAATTTGGCCGCACGCCGGTGATCAATCAGCGATACGGCCGCGACCACTGGGGGACGGCATGGTCGATTGCACTGGGTGGTTGCGGGATCAACGCGGGAATGGTTGTCGGCAGCACCAACGCTGAAGGCACCGAAGTCGCCGAGCGTGAAGTTCATGGCGGGCACCTGTTCCACACCTATTTCCGAGCACTCGGTCTCGACACATCTGCAACTCATGATATCACGGGCCGCGACATCCCGATTGGTGATCCTGCGGCCGCGCCGGTCGAGGAGCTGCTGGCATGAGCGACGAGGAATCGTCCATGGAAAACGCAACAGAACCATCCGCTGCCAGTCGATCAGTCGACGTCTCGAAAACACATGCGGTGGCCGAGTTCAAACACGAGATTCCGCTGACGACGTGCCGCATTGACCCGACTGGTCGATTTGTGTTCGCAGGAGCGGAAGATTTTAACGTGTACCGCTGGGAGATTGATGGGGTACAGGAGTCCAAAACGACTCTTACCGGCCACCAGAGTTGGGTCCGTTCCATGGACTTCTCACCGGACGGCCAGTGGTTGTACACCGGTGGGTACGATCACCGCATCGGCGTGTGGCGCGCCACCGATCCTGTTCCGGTCTGCGGCCGCCTGATTGACGCGCACAAAGGGTGGGTCCGCTGGGTGCGCGTGAACCACAGCGGCCAATTGCTGGCTTCGTGTGGAAACGATCATCTGGTCAAAGTCTGGGCGCTGCCCGAATTTGAACTCGTGCACGAGTTGAAGGGTCACGAACGCTTCCCTTATGCCGCCGAGTTCCATCCGGACGGTCGCAGGCTGGTTTCGTTCGACCTGATGGGGATGATCCGTGAATGGGACCTCGACACCGGCAAACCGCTGCGTTCACTGGAAGCGAAATTCATGTGGGGTTTCGACCTTAAATTCCAGGCCGACATGGGTGGAGCTCGCGACCTGTGTTTTAGCCCTGACGGGAAAACCCTGGCGGTCGCCGGTCTGACCGAAGTTACCAACGCGTTCGCCGGCATCCATAAGCCCATGATTCTGCTGGTTGACTGGGACAAAGGGGAACATCAGTACAAATTCAAAGCGGACTCCAGCGGAATGGCCTGGGGCGTCCGGTTCCATCCTGACGGTTTCATCATCGGTGTGGGCGCCCCCCAGGGTGGCAACAAGGGTATGCTCTGGTTTTGGAACCCGGGCGAAGAGAAAGCGTTTCACACCATCACGCTTTCTCACTGCGGCCGTGGACTGGACCTCACGCCGGACGCCACGCGCATCGCCGTCGCACAGTTCGACGGCCATCTTCGAATCTATCGCATGACGGACAAACTGACCAGTTGACATGCGCAGGTCCGATTCAGGTTGCGACGCGTCTCGATCGAAGAGTTTGATCCAGCGGCGCAGGTGGTGGTCGCAATGGAGGGTTGTGCTGGACCCGTCGGACGTCAGAATTCACTCCCATGAACGACCGAGACGCCGAGATCACAGCATGGCACGAGTCCGGCCATGCATTTGCCGCCGTCTGGCTGGGCGCGAACGTTGAATCGATGTCAGTCAGTCCGGATGCTGATGACGGACCGCGACGGTTCGGCGACATCGTTGTGCACTGGGATCGAGCGCGGTTCTCGGACCAGGAGATTGCTGAAAAGTCGGTTGTCGTGGCGCTCAGTGGCCCCGTCGTGGAAATGCTGCACACTGGTGATGTGTTCCATCCCGCCACCGTTCAGGAATGGTCCCAGGATTGGCAACTTGCATGGGACGCAGCAGAATTTGTCGCCGGCCGTACACAGAGAATCGCTCATTTGGAGCGGATCACGCAGGAACTTTACCAGGTCTATTCACAAGGCCATCACTGGGCAGCGATTGGAGCCATTGTGGATCACCTGCTGGCTTACGAGACGCTTGAAGGTGAAACCGTTCGCGAAATTGTGAGCGAATGGACGTCGTGTGGTCCTGCATGATCTCTCACCTTCGATTGACAGGCTACTATCGGCAATCGATCCGCAGTCGATCTCCCTGATCGTTCCTTCCGTTCACAACGGTCTCCGGACTTGCGAAAGAGGCACCTACGTCGTTAGCTTCGTCGCCGTCCGCCCAACACCGGAGTCATGCCACATGTGCCGCCTACTGTTCGTTTGTCTGCTTTTTTTCGCGATGTCGAAGGATGGAACCGCTGACAATCTGCCACTGATTCCGGTGGGGGCGGCGACAGTCGACATTACGCCCGACTATCCGGTACGTCTCGCGGGATATGCCAGCCGACAGGAGGAATCAGACGGCATCACAGCCCGCATTCACGCGCGCGCTCTGGCAATCGGTGGAGCCGGCAATTTTGCAGAGACCGTGACACAGCCGCTGGCCGTGCTGGTGACGGTCGACAATTGTGGTGTCACAGCGGATGTCGTGGAGTCTGTTTTCGATGTCCTTTCTGCAGACCTGCCGCTGCAGCGCAGCCATTTTGCGTTGTCGTCGACGCACACGCACTCTGCCCCGTGGCTGCGAAGTTTCGCACCATTGAGTCAACTGAACATTGCGCCGGACCATCAGAGGCGCCTGGAACGATACCAGCGCGAACTTCAGGAGCAACTGGTGCAGGTCGTGCGAAATGCCGTCGAGGCACGACGTCCTGGAAGGCTGTCACTGGGCTACGGGCATGTTGACTTTGCCAAAAACCGTCGAGTGCTCAGAGACGGGAAATACTCAGGAAGCGGCATCCAGGAGGATGGACCAGTCGACCACCGGCTGCCGATTCTTGCAGCGCACGATGCCGCAGGGACACTGATTGCTGTGCTCACGAACTACGCGTGCCACGCGACCACGAACGCGGGAGCCGACAATCGTGTGGGAGGTGACTGGCCCGGTTTCGCTGCCGACATGATGGAACAGGATCACCCCGGCGCTGTGGCACTGGTCGCGGTCGGATGTGGCGCGGACATCAATCCGCTTCGCTCTCGGGAAGAGGACTACTCTGCTCAGCATGGTCGCAGCTTCGCGGACTCGGTTCACCGCGTCCTCACAAATCAGAAAAATGACAACGAGTCCGCGCTGAAACCGCTCAACCCGACCCTCAAGTGTCGGTTGTCGCGGATTAGTTTGCCATTCGGCCCTCTGCCGAGTCGTCAGGAATGGGAGGCTCAGGCCGGAACTTCCGGTGTTGCCGGCGAACTCGCGCGAAGAATGCTCAAGCGGATTGACAGTGGGGCCGGCATCCCCGCAGAACTCAGCGAATACCCGGTCCAGACGTGGGCGTTTGGCAGCGATCTGGCCATGGTGTTTTTGGCGGGTGAAGTGGTCCAGGATTATTCCATCCGCATGAGCCAGATGTTTGATGCGGATCGCCTGTGGGTGAACGCCTACTGCAACGATGTGCCGTGCTACATTCCGTCTAAACGAGTCCTGCGCGAAGGCGGCTACGAAGCCGAGCGTTCGATGGATTACTACGGCCTGCCGACTCGTCTGTCTCCTGAAATCGAAGACCGCATCTGCTGGGCCGTGCAGAAACAACTGCCTCACCTCTTTTACACAAGTGAACTGCTTGCGGAATATCCGGGCCCGCTTTCTCCTCAGGACTCATTGGCAGCCATGTCCACACGGGCAGACTTCCGGGTCGAACTCGTGGCGGCCGAACCGTTGATTCAGGATCCGGTGGCGTTCGACTGGGACACTTCCGGTCGGTTATGGGTCGTGGAAATGGGTGACTATCCGCTGGGACCCAATGGAGGCCGCGTCCGTGTTCTGACCGACGAAGACAGCGACGGCACCTATGATTCGGCGGTCACATTCCTGGACAACCTGGCGTTTCCCAGCGGGATCTGTGTCTGGCGAAATGGAGCCATCATCACGGCGGCTCCTGACATCATCTATGCGGAGGATGCCAACGGCGACGGATTCGCGGACGAGGCAACTGTTTTGTGTACGGGGTTCGGAGAAGGCAATCAGCAGCACCGCGTCAACGGCTTGCGCTGGGGACTTGATGGATGGCTTTACCTCGCGAACGGCGATAGCGGTGGACGGGTTCAGGTCGTCGGCGCCACCGGACCTGAAGGCGGACGAACGATTGACGATCAGGGCGATCCACCTGTCGACGGGCGCGGCCGCGATCTCCGTATTCAGCCCGATCGCGCACTCCTCGAAGCCATCTCAGGACAGACGCAATTCTGCCGCGAGCGAGATGATTTCGGGCAGTGGTTCGGCAACAACAATTCGAATCCGATTTGGCACTACATCATCGAAAATCGCTACGTACAGCGCAATCCGTTCACCAAAATCGGTCGACCGACGGCACAGGTGTCATTTCAGCCGGGAGCTGCTCCCGTCTATCCGACGAGTCAAACAACCGCGCGATTCAACGACTTTCATGCTGCCAACCGATTCACGTCCGCCTGCGGCACGGCAATCTATCGAGACACGGTTCTCGGCACAGACTGCTACGGCAGCGCGCTGACGTGCGAGCCGGTCCATAACCTGGTCTCAAGACTCGTGCTCAGGCCGAACGGTGTCACCTTCCACGGCGTGCGCGCGGACGCGGAAACGCAGTCCGAGTTCCTCGCCGGTTCAGACAACTGGTTTCGCCCGACGATGACTCGTACGGGGCCCGACGGAGCGTTGTTTGTTTGTGACATGTATCGACAGGTGATCGAACACCCACAGTGGATTCCTGCAGCTGCTCAGCGCCGACTGGATCTGCGAGCCGGATCCGACCTGGGAAGAATCTACCGCATCTCGCCGAAATCCGCACCACCCATCTCAGACGACCGATCATGGCTCACGCAACCGTGGGATCAAGTGTCGATGGAACAGCTGGTCAGCCGATTGAGAAGTCCCAATGCCTGGTGGCGTGATGCGGCTCAACGGATTCTGCAGCACCGGCAGAATGAATGGACCGAAGATGTTGTCGACGCCCTGCCATGGAACCATGAATCGCCTGCAGTGAGAGTGCAGGCCGTTTGCTCCGCCGCCATGGCGGGACGGCTGACCGCCAGCCGACTGCTGACCGCGCTCAGTGATCCGGATCCCCGCGTCCGTCGCAGGGTGACCGCGTTACTTGAAGATACCGTCGTTCCGGAGACGCAGCTGGGTCGGTTGCTGAAATCGCTTGCGCAGGACACAGACCCGGGCGTGCGGATGCAATTGGCCTGTACGCTCGGCAGCCTGCCGACGGCAGCAGGGGCAACCGTTCTCGCCAGGTTGTTTACAGAAAACCAGGATGAAGAATGGATCCGCAAGGCCGCTCTGACGTCGTTGAATGCGCAAAACGTCGTGAGCGTGCTGAAAAGCGTGACAGAAAGTAAGGACCCTAACGGGGAACTGGTGTCGCTGCTGATTCGGCAGTGCCAGCAACTTGGACAGACTGCCGATGTCCGCGAACCGATCATCCGAATTCTGCAGGCCATGGCTGCACATCGGGACGTCGGTACAGCCGACATTGTGACCGCTGCGAACGTTGCTGCGATCGTCGGAAGCACATCCGAGCTCAATGAGGATCCTGAGATGCTGGCAGCGGTCAACCTGGCAGCAGACCGAGCGTTGTCGATCATCCTCGACGACGCTGCGGACAATGCACAGCTGGTTGCTGCATTGGAGTATGTCTCGGCAACTGGTGCCCGGAGTCGAGTATCAACTGAGCGACTGGGTGTCCTGATCCGCCCGACTCAACCGGATACCGTTCAGCGAGCGGCCCTGGACACGCTCCTGCAAACAGGTTCTGTCGAGCACGTGTTGAAGCAATGGAACGCTCTGTCACCGGATCGTCGCAAACAGGCGCTGGATGCCATCGTCAGCCGTGAAGAATCTGTCAACCTTCTATTGAGCAACGTCGCTGAGGGATCGCTCACCGCAGCCGACCTGGGAGCGGTCTACCGAGACCAACTTCTCAACCATCAAAACAGATCACTGCAGGCCAGGGCGAAACAGGTGCTTGGCGAAGAGTCGTTGGCCGGTCGCGGTGAGATTGCGAAGGAATGGACATCTATGGTGCTGGCGCTGACGGGCAGCCCGCAGCGGGGGGAAGCAGTTTTCAGGAAAAGTTGCGCGACCTGTCACAAGCTGCAGGACGTGGGGAACCAGATCGGGGCAGAGCTGGCATCACTGCGGGACCGAACCACGCCAGCGCTCGTGACTGCAGTTCTAAACCCAAATAAAGCAGTGGAAACCCGCTTCATGAACTACACGGCGGTCTTGAGGAGCGGACGGACGGTGTCCGGGATGCTGCAGAACGAAACCGGCAACTCGGTCACACTGCTGGGCACGGATGGCAAACCGCACGAACTGCTGCGGTCAGAGTTGGACGAATTGCTGGCTTCCAACCGGTCGTTCATGCCGGAGGGTCTCGAAAAAGATCTGTTGCCTCAGGGTCTGGCTGATGTGATTGCCTTTGTGCAGTCAACGGGTACGCCCTGGAAGCAATTCCAGGGCAACGCGCCGCACGTTGTTACCGCAGGCGATGACGGCTTCCTGACACTCACAGCCGCAGCAGGCGAGATATACGGCCCGTCAGTGACATTTGATTCCGACCGAGCCACAATTGACAACTGGCAGTCCAGCGACGATCACGTGGCCTGGCAGCTCCATGTCAGGGACCGGGGTTTCTGGACAGTGGAATTTGAATATGCCTGCGATGACACAGCGGCCGGAAATCAGCTGAAGCTGGCGAGTCACGCTCGAATGATGACCGCGCGCGTGCCTGGGACCGGAACCAACAGCAACTTTCGCCGCTGGACCGCCGGCGCCGTGGAGTTGTCGTCTGGACCGATCACTCTGACCCTCTCCGCAGGGGAAGATTTGACATCATCTTTGTTCAATTTGAAGTCGGTGCGATTGATTCCGCCGACCAAAGATTAAGTTCCGTTTCAAAACGGCGGGGCGGTGCATGCCGGAGATGGTTCATCAGTGACGTTCGTAAGTGAGAATCAATCCGAGTTTTCGGTATCCACGCTGGTCGTCTGGCATCCCAGGTGACTGGTCGGTATTTTTCCGCCCATGGACCATTCGGAATTACACGTCCCCCGCGGTGCACTGAACGGTGTGGTCACCGTTGGCAACTTCGATGGTGTGCATCGTGGCCATCAACAGATGCTCAATACGCTTCGCGCGATCGCAGGAGAGCATTCTGCCCCGGCGGTGGTCGTGACCTTTGACCCGCATCCGTTGAGCATCCTGCGTCCGGATGCTCGTTTCCCGCGTTTGACAACCATTGAACATCGTACAACGCTGCTGCGACGGTACGGTGCAGATGAAGTGGTCATTCTTCCGGTCACAAAGAGTCTGCTGCAGATGACGGCCGATGAATTCTTTGACCGCGTGCTGGTCAGGCAGTTGTCAGCAGTGGGAGTGGTCGAAGGACCCAATTTTCGCTTCGGACGCGATCGCGCTGGTGATGTTTACAGTCTCGCGAAGCTGTGTAGGAAGGCAGGAATCGCTTTTCGTGAGATTGCGGCGGTCGAGAACGAAGGACGACTGATTTCATCCAGTCGAATTCGCACCCTGCTGAGTCAGGGAATGGTGAGTGATGCCGTGGCCATGACCGGGCACGCCCATCGAATCTCGGGCGTTGTTTCGCGCGGCGCCGGCCGAGGACACCAGCTGGGATTCCCGACGGCCAACCTCGACTGCATTCCTACGATGCTGCCGACGAAT
The DNA here is from genome assembly GCA_039831615.1 of Planctomycetaceae bacterium. Classification (GTDB taxonomy): domain Bacteria; phylum Planctomycetota; class Planctomycetia; order Planctomycetales; family Planctomycetaceae; genus S139-18. The sequence continues at coordinate 4,515 of JBDOMX010001168.1, read as the reverse complement.
GGAGTGTACGCGGGAACTGCTGAAATCGGTGGCACTCGTTTCGAAGCTGCTGTCAGCATCGGTCCCAATCCAACTTTTGACGACAATCGTCTGAAAGTCGAATGTCATCTCGACGGCTTTGACAGTGATCTGTACGACCAGCGGCTGGACGTCGATCTGCTCAAAGAAGTCCGACCGCTGCGTTCCTTTGACTCCATCGAAGCGTTGACTCAGCAGATCACCGCCGACGTGGAACAGTGCCGCATCGAGATTTCCCGGCTGACGAAACCGGTCTACAAGATCTGCAGCGACACCGAATGGCAGCAGGCGATTGCCGCTGGCGAGTTTGCCGGATCAAGTGCGGATCTGGAGGATGGATTCATCCACCTCTCGTCAGCTGGTCAGCTCAATGAAACCGCGAGGAGACACTTTTCCGGTCAGGCCAATCTGGTGCTGGTGGAGGTTGATCCGATTCGCCTGGGATCTGCCTTGAAATGGGAACCTTCCCGCGGGGGCGATCTGTTTCCTCATCTGTACGACCGATTGCCAGTCGACGCGGCCGCGAAGACCACTCCGTTGCCGTGGTGTGGTGACACTCCGGACCTGCATGCCGACTGCCGCTGATTCACGGAAGTCAGGCCAGCTTCTTCTCCGCCACCGTGCCGTCCGGCGTCGTTTTGACATCGAATCCCGCCTGCTCCAGCTGCGTACGAATCGCGTCAGATTTTGGAAAATCTTTGGCCGCACGCGCTTCGTCAATGGCAGCACACATCGAGATGATATCCGGCTGGTCCCCGGAATCTGATTGTTTATTCCCGATGGCCCCCAAGGGAGCAACCGCCAGCACGGTATTGATGCGATCGAGTACCCCGAGAGATGCCGCCGCGTCAGCATGTGCACCCGATGCCCATGGCAAAACGGCCCCGAGTGCCCCGGCGACATTAAGGTCATCGGCGAGTGCCTGGCCGAAAGCCTGCAGCACCGGATGTGAGAGGTCAACATCGACCGTTTCGGAAACCTCTGATTCCAGTCGTGTTCTCAGGTCCTGCAGCCGCTTCACAACGCCGGCTGAATCCTGCAATCCCTTCTTCGTGAAATTCATGTTCGATCGGTAGTGCGATTTGATCAATTCCAGACGCAGGACGGCAGGATGGACATCAATCCCCGTCGCTCGACCTTCCAGAACGTCCCGGACGGTCCAGAAATTCCCTTTGCTCTTGGACATTTTCTCGCCCTCGACCATCAGAAACCGGGCGTGCATCCAGAAGCGTGCGAATGAGTCAGCGCCGGTGGCGCCACGTGATTGCGCGATCTCGCATTCATGATGAGGAAAGATAAGGTCTTCGCCTCCGGTGTGGATATCAATGACGTCGCGGCCCAGACGTTTGCGGGCCATGCAAGAACATTCAATGTGCCAGCCGGGGTAGCCAGTCCCCCAGGGGGAATCCCACTTCATAATGTGCGAAGAATCGGCTTTCCACAGCATAAAGTCGGCCGGATGCCGCTTGCTGGCCTGGTCCGATTCGCTGACGCGTCCTCCCGCTCCGGTCTGGAGCTGATCGAGCGTATTGCCGCTGAGCGTGCCGTAGTCGGCGAATGTTTCAACGCTGTAGTACACAACGCCGTCCGGCCCGACATACGCGTGCCCCTTGTTGATGAGCTGAGAAATCATTTCCTGCATCACGTCGATGTTTTGCGTCGCGTGCAGAATGTTGTCTTCGTACTCGAATGCGACTTTCATGCCCAGCTGACGGGCATCCTCCAGGAACGCTTCGGTGTAGTATTGAGCGATCGCATACGGATCATCCGGGTTATCGACGGCGCCCTCAGGGACTTTTCCGGACTTCTTGTCTGCTTTGATTCGTCTGGCGGCGGCTTCCATCTTGTCTTCGCCGGCACCGTCAGCCACAGCATCGTCCGTCATGTGGCCCACGTCCGTAATATTCATGACGTGGTGAACTTCGTGCCCAAAGAACTCCAGTGTACGACGAATCAAGTCGGCAAACAGAAACGAACGGAAGTTGCCGATATGGGCGAAGTCGTACACTGTCGGGCCACAGCTGTACATCCGGACACAGTCGCTTTCGAGCGGCTCAAAGACTTCCAAAGAGTTCGTCAGCGTGTTGTAAAAACGAATGTCCATCGACATCCCTCAGGAGCGTGATTGCAGAAGGCCGCACCGAAACGGCAGGAAACGAATGACCGCGACATTGCACAGGATGTGCAATCGCAGACGGTTGCGCCGTTAGTCTAAACGATTGCCGGACAACGCGTCAGATCAGGCCAGGCTCTTCGGCCACGATCAGCAACACCGGAAGCCCGAGCCTGAAACGTGAATGACCTGCTGGCGTTCAGAAAATCAGTATCCGATGTTCTGAACAGCCGACTGCACGCCAAGCATGCGTGCCCGGGGCCTTTTCATATCGATCAGCACTGGCTGCGACGTCTGAGCAGATCCAATGTTGCCGGCGGCGTCGCGTGCCAGCAGTCGGAATTGCATCGTGTGAGGCATGTTGGCGCTCACCGGCCATTCATAATGACCGCGATCGGCCTGCCAGTCAAAGACCGGCACCCATGGGCCAGAGGCTGATGAGGACCATTCCAGCCGGACTGCGGTCTGCTGGCCGTCACGGACATTCCATCCCAGGCTGACGGCTGCATTGCCGTTGACACGAACCTGTGGCATCGCCAGTTCCACCACCGGGGCAGTCCTGTCAACGGTAACGACGATTTCCGGACGTTCACCCGGTTGCGGCGGTGGATCGATGAATCCGACTCCGTTTCGCACACGAATTGCAAATCCGAATGTGCCTTCTCCCCGAACGTCGACCTGCATGGGACTCTGCATATCCGTGTCGTTGCCATAGCGAAACCAATGCTGGCCGTCGTCTTCCGTCAGAAACATTTCTACGGAACTCAACCCCGATGGACCAACGTCTTCGATGGCGTAAGCGACATTAAATACCGAGTCCGCAACCAGTTGTGAAACAGGATGGCCTGGCACGGTGTTCGGCAAGGCAGGGCTCGGCACAACCGACTGTTGCGCCGTGACTTGCCAGGATGATGCGGGATGCGCAACGACTGGTGACTCACCGACAGCGACCTGCGGATATGAAATCGGCGTCTGTGGCTTCGACAAAGCCGGCGGTCCGGCAGTATTCGGTGCGGGCAGCCCCGGTGCGGCGGACACTGGCGGCACGACGCCAAAAACGGGTGGCGCCGCCATCTGCTGACTGAATTTCGGCGGAGTCTGACTCGGCACCTGTGGGAAAGGTGACGGTCCAACAGGTGCTCCGACTGTCGACGATGGTGCAATCCCTAATTGTTTACCATCCAGGCCATCCCAACTCAGACGAAGATTCCGCGGTGATCGCAGCTGGGGCGCAGCGAGAGCATCCGCCAGCACAATTTCGCGACTCACGATCCCCGTGTTGCCAGCTCGATCCGCCAATTGAACACTGACAGCGACTGACGTCCCGGGTCGCGAACGAATCGTGGTTTGACCGAATTCTGAAGGAGGGACAGACAGCGACTTCCAGCGACCATCAGCTCCTTCGGCATATTTCAGATTGAAAGAACCAGGAGTAAATTTCTCTTTGACGCGCCATTTCACGTCGACACGACCGTCACCGGCGTCGACCACTTCCAGCTGAATCGTCGGAGCGGCCGTATCAACGACCACCTCTAATTCCGGCTTCAGGGGTCCGGCGGACTCATCCGGGTTGCCGGCAGGATCCGTCATCCGGATGGCGAATTGCCACCTGCCATCGGCCGCCGCAGAAAACTGAAAACCACCTGCCGAGATGGGGACCCGCTGCATTTGCTGCATGGGGCCGTCGTCTCGCGCGCCGAATAACACAGCATATCCTGCAGCATCCCCGGCACCGTTCGAATCGACAGTGAACGGAATGCGAAAGCTGGTTGTGTTCGTCAGCAGGGGCTCGGCGGCCATCGTGGTCGTTGCCAGAGCACTGGCCAACAACCACGTCATCGCCGAATGTGTCATACTGCGAGGTTTCATCCCGACGTTCCTTCGTACGGTACCGGCATGTGCAATGACATCCGGCCATGAGCGCGTCCGAGTCCTCAGAGAAAAATTAACCACTCTGACACAATCCGTATCGGAAGCACAAAATCAGTGACTTGATACGAATCTGCCGCGCGTGCCGTCAGCAGCGGTTGTGCGGAGTAGATTTTGCCCAGTTTACCAAAACGGTCAGCCGGCTCAGGGCACATCAGCAGATCCTGCCGATGGCGCCACCAACGAGCCGGCTTAGAATTTCAGGACAATTTCGCTAGGGTATGGTTTCAACCCGTTCTCATACTTTTCGATCCAGGAATCATTTGATGGCAGACTCAAAGGTGGTCGTGCGCGACAACGGCCCGTTGCTGGTGACCGGAATCGGTGCCGTGGAAGACGCTGAAGGAAACGCATTTGACACCGGTGGCAAAGAAACGATCGCCCTGTGTCGCTGTGGAGCGTCAAAAAATCGTCCGTTCTGTGATGGCTCACATCGAGACTGTAACTTCGAAGCG
>JBDOMX010001143.1:0-20348 GCA_039831615.1 Planctomycetaceae bacterium | reverse complement strand
AGCGGCCGGACGCTCAATTGGCAGTCCGCCCAGCCGTGGCGGTCATTCCGGAATCAGCGGAATCCGTGCCGGTAGGTTCGGCAATTCCGGTTTCGGCCGGCGCATCGGGACCGGCTCCGGTCGTCCCTACTCGTGGAATATGCCCTCAGAGCCGCGTCGGGGGTACGGACCAGCTTACTCGCGACACCGGTCCGATGGTTCGTCCTTTGGGATCTACGTCGGTGGCGCCGACCCATACCTCGCTGGAGGCTCCGGGTCGTTGCCGTCCGGATATGCCCGATACAACACTGCCGCGCCTTACGGGTACTTTGTACCAGATGGGTATCGCGTGCCATTTGTGGCGCCCGGCGTCCCGTCGATCGGAGATCCGGTATCCCCGCTGCCGATTGCGGAAAACACAACAGGCCACGGACGGCTGCCGAAGAATGTGTTGCCGTCAGTTTCTGTCGTGACCGAGGAGGTTCCCAGGATCGAACGGCCGGGGACCGTGGTGCTGTTCAATCCGACAGAATCCGGAGGTCCGGTGCGGTACCTGTTGAACGGTCGTGACTACGTGATTCATCCGGGCGAAGCGCAAACACTGGCCATGAATCAGGCGTGGATTGTGGAATTCGACCGCGGAATGGATGGGGCCATCGCCCGAGCGACGATCGCTGAGGGCATTCACAAGTTCGTCGTCGGACAGCTGGGCTGGGAGCTGGTGCCTGCACAAGCGTCACGGCAAGCCGAGATGCGAATGACTCCCACGTTTCCACCGGCACCAATGCCGGTGGAGTCCTTCGATCGCAAAGATGACCAGGAACTTCTTCCGGGGCACTGAGATTTCATTCCGGGGCAGACTCATAACCATGACCCTGCCTTCAACGGTCTCGCTGGCCAACCTCATCGGGTTTCCCTTATCAACGTCGCGTCTCTGCTACCATGTCCTGATTCGGTTCCGGAATCGATCCGGCCAACCTCATGACATTCTCGTGGATGCCGTCTACATGCCCGCAGACGGGGGTTTCCAGGATTCGTTCCCCGTTCCACCCGTCGCCAGGATGAATCTGCCGATACAATGGCTTCATCATGGCAGATGTGAACGATCAGACGGACGTGTCCTGTAGATCCCGTTCGGCAGGAGAGCGTCTTTTCACCTCGCAGTGGATCGCGCCGCTGGCGGTCGCCATCTCCCTGTTGCTCACTGTGTGCTCGATCCACAACGGGCTCGAATTTGACGACTATTATCACCGGGCCGTGTTGAGCGGATCGACGCGATTTGGCGACCAGCTGCGCGGGCCGCAGGCAATGTTTCGGTTTCTGCCGGGCGATCCGGAACACGCACAGGCTTCAATGGACGCTGGATTGTTGCCCTGGTGGACCGACCCGGAGATCAAAGCCGAGTTCTTTCAGCTGATCCCCACCCAGACACACATCCTCGACTATTGGCTGTGGCCCGACGAGCCCCGGCTCATGCATGTTCACAGTTTGCTCTGGTTCGCTCTGCTGGTTTTCCTGGCGGCAGGGTTTTATCGACGAATCCTGGGACCGACATGGATGGCAGGAGTCGCAACGCTGCTGTTTGCGATTGAGGACGGACATGCCGTCCCGGTTGCATGGATTTGCAATCGTAACATTCTGATTGCCGCCAGTTTTGGTTTCGGGTGCCTGATTTGTCATGACGCCTGGCGCCGCGACAATCGGCACTGGGCGTTTCCGCTCGCCGTGTTGTTCTGGGCGTTGTGCCTGTGTTCCAAAGAAGCCGGCATTGCCACGTGCGCTTACCTGTTCGCCTACGCCGTGTGGATCGATGAATCCGCGCTCGGACGCCGCTTCCTGACGCTGTTACCCTATGGGTTGGTACTTGTGGTGTGGCGCGTCGTGCGGGACTCACTCGGATACGGTGTTGCTCATCTTGGCTATTATGTCGACCCCATCTCGGATCCCGGCCGGTTCGTGATGGCGATGCTCGAGCGTTATCCGATCTTCCTGTTTGGGCAGTGGGGAGGGTTGTCTGAAATCTCGGCGATCTTTGACAAGTTGACCGGTTCGCTCTTTTGGTGGATGGCGGTGGGCTACGTCACTGTTGTCGGGCTGCTGTGCTGGCCCGTCTTACGACGCGATCGAATCTCCCGATTTTTCGCCACCGGCATGCTGCTGGCGGTGATTCCCATCTGCGCGACATTCCCCATGGATCGGCTGTTGATGTTCGTGGGACTGGGTGCGTTTGGGCTGCTGGTACGATTTTGGAATACTGTGCTTGCCACCGATGGACAGGAGCCCCGGCCAGCGATGTGGCGAATATTCGCCAGACCGACGGCCTGCCTGTTCGTTTTACTGCACGTCATTGCGGCGCCCGTCCTGCTCATGGTGCGAGCCGCGGCTCCGTTTGGCCCGCCTGAGCTTGTCGATACTCTTTATCTCGACGTGCATTTTGACGAAGCGATTGAGACGCAGGATCTGGTTGTCGTCAGTTCTCCACCAATATCGCTGGGGTTGTGTCACAGCCTGCTCAACTACGAGCATGATGGGGCGCCGGTGCCCCGGGCACTCCGCGTTCTCGCGCCGGGTATCGGTTCCGTCACGGTAAAACGTACGGACGCACAAACGCTCGAAGTGGAACCCCAGGACGGCTACCTCAGATTCGGCGACCGCTTGTTTCGCAATGAACAGCACCCGTTTCAAACTGGCGAAACGGTCACGCTGGACAGAATGACGGCAACCGTGCTGGCGATCAAAGACGCGCGCCCAAGCAGTGTCGCCTTTCGTTTCGCGACTCCACTTGAAGACTCCTCACTCCGCTGGCTCTGGTATCAGGCGGGAGAGTTCGTTCCATGGGTGCCGCCAGCAGTGGGTGAACAAGTCTCGCTGGAACCGAACTGGAAATCTCGCCTGCCGTGGTAGGTCGTGTCTTGTTCCGTGGACCCGGACCGTAAACCTACTGCGATCCTGGGGCCATGGGCCGAGTGATCGAAAGGGACATCCCACGGCAGCAAGCTGGCAACGGTGCCGCCGCAAATTCCCTGAGGATCTCCGGTCGTTGACGTTGTCCGGCAAGTGACCCTCCCCCTCCACTCGCAGGAACAGCCCGGCTTGTTGACGAAGCCGAGCTGCGCTGCAGGTGACTTGCAATGGTGCTACAGCAGGTTGGGCCTACAGAGGTCGCACCACGGAAATGGGCCTCAGGTAATCATTAAGTGTTTCCGGTGAGACCACTCCGCCTCCCATGCCGCTTTTGCCAATCCCACCGTACGGCACTCCGTGAACGATGACGTTGTGTGCGTTGATCCAGCCATTGCCGGATTTAAATGCTTCGGCGACGCGGGCACATCGTGTCAGGTCGGAAGACCAGACACTATTGCCCAGCCCATAGTCGGTATCGTTCGCCAGTCGAAGACCTTCTTCCTCGTTGTCAAATGGGGAGAGAAAAGCCACAGGCCCGAAAATCTCTTCTCTGGCCGCAACGTTCCGGAGCGACCCTGCGATCAAAGCCGGCTTGACGAAGTATCCGTCACGACCAGCAACCTTTGCGGCACCGCCTTCCAGCACCAGTTCGCCTCCGTCGGCAACACCTTTTTCCAGGTATCCGAGAACACGATCACGCTGTTTTTGACTCACAACAGGTCCCATCTGAGTGCCCGCATCCAGCTGGTACCCGATATGAACAGACTTCATCTTTGTGATGCACTCGTCCACAAAATTGTCGTAGATGTCTTTTTGCACCAGCCACCGAGTTGCATCACAACACACCTGGCCGCTGTGAAATGTGATGGCTTCGACGAGCTTTTGTGCTGTTTCCTGAATATCGACATCGTCGAAGACGACAGCTGCACCTTTGCCTCCGAGCTCCAGCTTCACCGGCACGAGATTGCGACCACAGACTTCGGCGACAAGCCGTCCGACCTCTGGTGAACCGGTGAAACTCATGCGACGGAATTTTGAATTGGCAGCAACTGCGGCGCCCGCCGTTTCTCCGTGTCCGGTGACGACGTTGAGGACGCCCGGAGGAAGCAAGTCCAGTTCCTGGATCACGTGGCAAAGGTAGAGTGCCGACAGAGGAGTGTCTTCCGCAGGTTTGAGCACACACGTGTTGCCCGCTGCCAGTGCCGGTCCGAGTCCCCACCCGGCAAGGAGAAATGGAAAATTCCACGGGATGATGAAACCGCAGGGGCCCCAGGGATGGCGCGCGACCCAGGCTTCGTGGCCTTTGACCGCGAGGACGCTGCGGTAATTGACCGCCTGAGCCAGATCGGCGAAGTAGCGGAAGGTATCGATGAATCCCTGAATGTCTCCAACAGCCTGCTCGTAGACTTTGCCACAGTCCAGAGATTCTACCTGGGCGAATTCAGGCAATCGCTGCTCAACAGCATCCGCGATGCGGTGCAGGACCGCACTGCGTTCATTCACAGGCATCTTCGACCATGTTCCGGCGTTGAAAGCCGCATCGGCGGCGTCAACTGCTGCGTCGACATCCTCTTTCTGCAGGCTGGTCACCGTGGCAATTTTGCTGCCGGTGCCGGGGTCAACGACATCGAACGTGTCACCCGCCGATGCTTCCACCCATTTGCCATTGATAAACGACTTGTGAAGTGATGTTGCAAGAAACGAAGAAACGTCGGCGTGAAGTTCCTGGCCGGCCACAGTCGTTGACATAATTCACATCCTCAGACGCAAGAATACGGAGACCCATGTACAAGCGATTATGTTACCGAAGTGCCCTGAAATGGAAACGCTGCAGGGCGAATTCTGTGACGCGGGCCTGCCGGACGGCCGCGCGTTCGCCGTTTCCGGCGTCGTCACACGTCGGGTTCCGGCTACGTTCCGTGCTGCAGCAGACGTTCTCGGATTGCCTGAATCACCGGACTTGACGTCGCCGTGCGAACTGGAGTCCCTGAATTTGCAGGGTTGGGGATGGCCGACAACCTCGAGCGGCCCCATTCTCGCAGGCGATCTGCCGAAATCGGGGCCTGGGGCTGCAGGAGGTCGGCCAGTTCGTCGAATGCGGCCTGACTGTCAGTCGTCGGTTGGTGTGCCGGACGAACTGGTTGTGCGGTCGTCCTGATGAGCATGCGGTCGACGACCGATTCCACCAAATCAGAGTCATCAAGCATGGCATAGTACTGCGCCAACAGGAATTCAGGTGAAGCATGCCAGTCGGTCCCGGACTTCAGCAGCACGGTTCCGGATTCCTGCACCGCCATGAGCTGTTCCAGCAGGCGAATCACAATCGGATCGAGCGGATCGGCACTGATGTGATGAAGTTCGCTGGCCGTGATCCATGCGACCATGGGTGGCATCTTCTCGACATGACGCTGCAGCAAGTCTGAAAGGTGGATGAATGCCTTGTCCGTCTGTCCCAAATGGGCTTCGAGCAATGCCATATAGATCCAGCCCGCATGCCAGTCCGGCTGAATTGTAAGTGCTTCCTGAATATCAGCCAGAAAGCGGACAGATCTTCCTTCGCTGGTCGAAACCTGCAACATCCGTGACAGCGTTCCCGCAACCATGCCGCGGCCTCGCACGTGGAGATGGTCTGCCACTCCGGACCAGGGGGCGACGCGTGTGTGCTGTGACGGCAACATGCGCTCACGGTAATAGTCAAACACTCTGGGAAGCCGCCAGATGGCTTCGTGGGAGACATTGGAAAGCAGCGCTGGGCGCCCGGCCGGCCACGCGTCCCAGGCTGCGGCAAACAACTGCAGGCCTCGAGCTTCGTCAACCGGCAACAGTCGTTCTGCCAACTGCTGTGCGCCCCAGTGACCGCTCGTGTTTTCTCCAGGGTCAGTCAACATGACCAGATCGGCCAGTTCATCGAGCCGGCCATTCCGCTCAAACAAGCGTATGAAGCGATAATAGTCCCGGTGAAACAGACTCGTGTCAGCTTCGAGCAGATATCGACACACATCGCAGGCGGACTCAAGGCGTCCCTGGCGTTCCAGTTGCCGCGCCAGTTGCAATCCCCCGTCCGGGTGTTCGATCAGGGATTGACGCAGCGATTGAGCGACGTGTTCAGCTTCAACATCCCGTCCGTCGAGTCGTAACAACTCGACCAGCAAATGCCGCTGATGCACCGCTGCGACCTGGTCAGCCAGTCGGACCTGCAGCTGTCGAATGACGGGCTTGACTGCCTGGCATTCGGCCAGCATTTGCATGGCGTCGCGCCGGAACTGTATTGATTTTGCGACCGACGAATCGTCCAGCGTGACGGAGGGCTGCAGAATAAACTGTTTCGCGATCCGCGCTGCCGCCGCCGGCAGTCCGTCGTCGAAATACTGTCGCATGAGCCGGTGGAGCCCCTCCGCACGTCCGGCAGGAGCCTGCGGAATGCGGGCCGTAAACCGACGAGCCGTTTCCGAAAGACCAACACGATTGAGTTGTGCTGCGATGACACCAACTTCCGCCGGATCCAGTCGGAGTTCGAATAATCGTGACGCTGCCAGTCGGGCTCGCTGCTGATCCTGCAGACCGACGCACAATTCCAGCACCAGGCTTTCAGTGTTCACAATCAGGTCGCGACGATGCTGCACCGGCAGCTGATTCATTAACAGGAGTGCATCGGCGTCGGCGCCGAGGTGATGCAGATACCTGGCGAGCACCAGGTGGAGTCCCACATTCTCCGGGAGCTGCTCGACGACGGAAATGATGGTCAGCATGCTGCTGTCGAATCGCCCCTGGACGGCGTAAATCCGCGACAGCGCCAGGGCCGCCGGAATCCAAACCTTCTTAGTCTGGTCGCGAGCCGTCGCCTCGAGGTGCATGATGACCGCTTCGGCCTGGTCGTCAAACTGGTCAACTGACGTGAGCTGTAAGAGCAACAGCCCCAGGTCGTCGTCGATGAGGCTGCGCGCATCTGTCAATATCCCGTATGGCGGCCGGAGACTATTACCTGACACCTGATCGCGTCGACCTGGGCCGACCAGAGTTTTTGACGCCGGGTTGGGCTCGCGCGCGTCTGCAGCACGAGGTGACACCAGGCGTGTGCGATCCTGCGAATCTCGATCGTTCGATTCCAATCGATAGCCGGTGATTTGACCGGAATCCGGGTCCGTGACTGGAACGCAGCGGGCGGCTTTCAGTTCCAGCAGCAGATCGATCAACTGTCCAACCGGCTTCCAGTCCTGCTGTGTCGCGAACTGCATTGCCAGCTCAGACAATTCGGCTGGACGTGAGTTCAGACTCTCACTGATCTGAATCTGTGAACGAAGGGCCAGTGATCGTCGGATACATTGTGCCAGGGCGCTCAGTTCGCGTGAAGCGAATGCTAAATCTGTTGCAGAGGCGAGTGTTGCCGGCCGCGGGGAATCGCTCAGCCGCGCGATCAGGTCCGCCCAGTCCAAAGAGTGCTCGCCTGACTCCAGATGACGGTACACAACTGGCCAGCCGCCGATATCGGCAAGCCATTCCGGACGCTCCATGGTGACAGTCTCTGCTGCCGCCATGAGTTGATTTGCCGACTGCGTATCCACGGAAGCTGTAGGCGGACCTGTCGCCGAACTCCGAAATACACCGCCTCCGCATTGCAGTCCGACCATCACCAGCTGGTGTTCGACCTCGTTTGAACCGGCCAGCAATTGGATCAGCTCATTCAGCCGCATCCCCGCGGCCTCTTGCTCTGACGGCGCCGTCTGAATCGCGTGGCGTGCAGTCATGACAATGCCGCACCAGTCTGTGATGTCCCGTTCACTGCTGCCGGTGGCGTCGGCAAGTTTTTCAGCGACTGCCTGGCGGCCGTGGAAATCCATGTGGAGCCACAACAGGCCGACTGCGGCACTACGGGCTCCTCCGTAGTCCATCGGAGCCGTCAGCGTCTGAGAGTACAATTCGTTTCCGGTATAAAGCTGCAGCCAGTTCAGCGTGTTGACAATCTGACTCGCCCGGCGAGCCAGTGGGCTCAGCGCGGAAAGTCGCGTCGAAGTGCTGGATTGTGCTCCGTGCGACGTCCTCCGATCAGTCGGTGAAATTGGAACGGGCTCGGATTGAGGTCCCACGAACACATGATCCGCAGGCAGATCGAGGTCAATGATCTTTTGCAGAGTCGACGCGGCCTGATCCCTGCGATCGAGTCGCCACTGAATCACCGCCAGTCGATAAAGGACTCGCCAGTCACCCGGTCGGTCGGTTGCCAGACGTTGATTCATGAGCTCCGCTGCTTCCACGCGCCCGGCATCCAGAAACCGGTCAATGCTGCGAATGGCGGCAGAGGTATCCTGGCCGGAACGCGCGTCGCGGATCCAGCTCAGCTCTGATTCGCTCAGCTGTCCTGTCCTGAACTGCAGATCAGCCAGATGGATGTGGTGTTCCGGGGAAGGACTCAGGGCGCTCAGTTGTTGCTGGTAGCGAGCTGCCAGTTCGAGCTGATTCTGAGCTTCAGCGAGCTCCACCTGCATCTTCAGAATTCTCAGATCGCGTCCGGATTGTAATGAGGCCTGTTCGAGGATTGCCTGGGCGCGCGGCGGATCCTCGATCAACCGCCATGCCGAGGCAACGCACAGACTCCGTTCAACGGGATCAAGATCCGTGGCGGACGTGAGCCGTTCGATTACGCGGTCAGTCGCGTCTGTCTGCTTTGCCAGTTTGATCATCGCCTCGATGAGCACAAGGCGTCGATCGAGGTTGTCCGCACGAGCCAGCGACCTCCAAAGAATCGACTCCGCATCTGCGGATTGAAATCGTTCTGCGAGGATCTCGGCGAGTTCAATACTCAGCTGATCATCGTCCGGATTCAGACGCAGGCACCGTTGCAGACAATTCAACCCGACATTCTCCCGGCCGGTGGCAAAGCACATATCGGCAAATTGTCGACAACTGTCGGGATGTCCGGGCGATTCACTGACCAGCACTTCAGCCGCCCGCATTGCGTTTTCGGTCCGTCCCAGTTGTCGCTCCAGATGGACGACCTGTTGCAGGGCCTGCGTACGGTTTGCAGGACTGAGATCCGCGAGTTGACGATTGGCCGCCGCGGCACGATCGAGTAATCCCGCCGCGACATAAACGTCGCAGGCCGCCTGCCAGGCAGGAATCGACTGATCATCGACGGTCGTGGCCTGTTCGATCGACCGCACCGCATCGGCTAACCGCTGATCGATCTGAAAGATGAGGGCCAGTTGCAGCCAGGTGTCGGCATGGTTGACGTTCTGTTCAAGGCTCGCGCGGAGCTCTGCCACCTGAACGTGCAACATGGGATCCTGTTTCCAGGCCTCGGTTTTTGCTTCGATAATGATTCGTTGATCGACGGCCGATCGGGCCTGTTTTGCCGCCAGACTGAGCTGGGAGTATGCGGCCTCACGCTGCCCGACTTCCCTCAATAAGCGCGCAAGCCGGATGCGGTCACTGATCTCCGGCTGCAGTTCACAGGCCTGCTGCATCAATCGCAGAGCTAACGCGGGCCCTCCGGCTTTCTCGAGGATCTCTGAAACTCTGGCCAGATTCCGGGTGTTGCGGCGGGAACCTTCTGCGATGACATTCCATGCACGCACTGCTGCTTCCCGGCGACCAAGTTCGTACAGTGTCTCCCCCAGTTCTTCGCGCCAAGCCACGTTGTTGGGGTCAAGCGCCGTCAGTTCACGAAATAACTCCGTGGCCCGTTCAGGAAGCCCCGAACGATGGTGCAACCGTGCGACATAACCAAGCGTGGCCGCATCCTGCCGATTTCCACAGATCATCATCCACACGTGGGACGCCTGTTGCGCTCGTTCTGCCTCTTCGATTGCAGGGTCCTGCAGCATGAGTCGACCCACGAGTTCATATTCGTCTGTCCCGGCGGCTTCCAGTTTCAATAAATCCCGACCACATGTGACGGCTTCGCTCATGTTCCCCTGAAGAACCAACAGATCGATCAGTGCGGTCCTTAGTTTCACGGATGACGGCAGACGTTTGATCGCCCCGCGGTAGACCGAGGCAGCGTCTTCGAAGTTCTCTTCACTGGCGAGCAATGCCGCGAGGCGAGTCACTGAGGCAACGTCGTCCGGACGGTCAGCGAGTCGGTCGCGATAGTACTGCATCGCACGCTGTCGACCGCCGGATCTAAGAAGCACCGATTCCATCTTCCTGTGGACGACTTCATCCAGCCAGCTCCCGGGGCGAATCCGACTAAGTTCCTGCTCCAGTGTCTGTTGCGCCTTGTCGATGTCACCCATATTCATCTGGATGTCAGAAATGCACAGACGGTATTGAATACGCAGATCCGGGCTGGATGCATCCGCAGCAAGCGACTGCCAGCGTGCCAGGGCCGGTTGAAGCTGACCGTCTTGTTGAAGCCGCCGTGCCACATCTTCCCGAACAGCCCTGTCGCCCGGAAACTCCGCTTCCAGCTGCTGCAATACTTTGAGCGACTGGTTGGTGTTTCCTGTCCGGTGCTGGAGCCGTGCCAGATCTTTGTAGATTTTCCGCCGGTCGAGTTTCGTGGGCTGCTTCTTCAGGGCCCGCTCAAAGGCCGAGATGGCAGCAGCGATTTCACCGGCATCTCTGAGTGCAAGGGCCAGTGCCTGCGAGACGACGGGGTCAGTACTCCGCCGAAGTTCTACGTTTTCCAGCAGTGAAACGGCGTCAGCACCCTGACCGTGCTGGATCTGCAACATCCCGGCGATGAGGTGTTGCACTGCAGAATCAGAATGTAACGGAGGCGCGCCACGCAGGTCTGACACAAGTTCATCCAGTGTTCCCCGCTCAACGTGAAACGCACCAACGCGTTCCAGCGCGGTTCCAAATGACGGACGACGCTTCAACAGATCCAAAAATCGGTCCGCGTGCCGACGTTCCGTGTCGACATCGCCGGGCTGCAACGGAGAAGAGTTTGATTCCGCTGCAGAGCAGCATGCCAGCACGCAACAGGCTGTGATGATCCACTTTGACATGCGACCATTGTCTGAAGGGCAGGAATCCGAAGTCAACCGGTGACTGATCGACTGCATCGAGACGATTGAATTCAGCGTGTGATTCTCCCGTTCGGGAGCCGAGAGCATTGGCGGAGCCTCAGGTCTGATTCAAACGCCGCAGATCATCGCTTCGCCTTGAACAGATTGCCGGGAACGCGATACTGCCGGAGTCTGCGTTGTTTGTTTCGTTGAAAGTTCTCCATGTCACCGCTGCGAATTGTCTATCACCCGCATCCGGCTTTGCGCTGGAAATCACAGGACGTCACCCGCATCGACGCTCGCCTCAAGGAATGGGTGAATCAGATGTTCGATCTGATGTACGACGCACGAGGAATCGGGCTGGCGGCTAATCAGGTTGCTCTGCCTTATCGTCTATTCGTGATCAATCCGACGGGCGACCCGGAACAGCCGGAATTCGAACAGGTGTTCATTAATCCGGAGATCCTCCGACGAAATGGCAGTGAGGAGGCCGAAGAGGGCTGCCTGAGTCTGCCTGAGGTCTTCGGCCCGGTAAATCGCGCCGCACGAATCGTCGTGGAAGCCTTCGACGTGGATGGCCAACAGCTGAGGTTTGAGCTCGAAGGCATGGACGCGCGAGTCGTCCAGCATGAGACCGACCATCTGGACGGCGTGATGTTTACGGAAAAGGTCACGGCCGACACATTACAGCAGCTGCAGCCTCAACTGGATGACCTGATCGCACAGTTCGAATCAGCCCAGGCAAACGGGGAGATTGAGTCCGACGAGCAACTCACTGAACAGCTCAGGAAACTTGAAGCCGAACGCACGGGGTAGGTGTGCTCGGTGTGAGGTTCCAGCGACGCCAACGCAGAAATCCTGCTGTTTCAGGAGCGAGGTGCCATGCATTCGGCTTGTGAAGCGGTCTTGAACGGTCACGCATGAGCCCCACTGCGGGGCAGCGTCCGTCTGGCCCTCCCAATGGCAGTGCATGAAATCATTCATCGGTGCAGTGATTCTCTGCAAAGGGCCGGTGATTCATAGCTGCCTATGGGCAACATTGCCCGGTCGTCAACTGCCTTATCGCTACAACCGTCACTCGGGAATGATCCCCGGCCGATAAGAGAATGGAGATGCGTACGCTCCTGGAGTCCGACGGTGCGCCCGATGAACGAACACAATCTCACATGCTGCTGAGCGGCATGAGGCTCATTTCACCCCCTGCTGGCGAGTGAATCCAATGGCAGACGAACCCGAAAGCAAAGACACGGACGCCGAAGGCGAAGGTGCGCCGGAGAAAAAAGGCGGTTCACCGATACCGTTCCTCGTTGTCGGCGTGTTGGCGGTGGGTTTGGGCCTGGCGATGCCATTTCTGCTTCCCGTTGATGGCGGTTTGGCACAGGAGGAAAGTGATCCGCTCCCCGTGCCTCGCCCCGAAATCTCCGAAGCGGAATCGGTGTATGTGCCCTTTACAGCTGAAGGAGAAAACATCATCGTGAATCTCGACGGGGAGCGCATGACACGCTACCTGGCCATCGCCTTCACGATGAAAATTGCCAGAGAATCGGAAGCCGATTTTTTGATTTTGTTGCAGGAAAAGATGCCTCCGCTGAGGAACTGGCTGATCGGCAATTTGTCAAGGAATTCGCTGGAAGACATTCGCGGTCCCGCCGGACAGCACCGCATTCGGCGCGAGATCAGGGACGAGTTCAATACGATTCTGTTTCCAAAAGGTGGTGATCGCATCTTTGATATCCTGTTTTCTGAGTTCGCGGTGCAATGACAACTCCTGAGATCGCAAACAGCGTCTTTTCGGAACCTCGTCGGTTGACGGGGGAAGCCAATCGCGCGTTGATGGGCTGGCAGTCGTCGTTCTGCAGCATCCTTGGCGAGAACTGGCAGGGACTGTTGGGAAGCCACGTCTCACTGACGCTGGATCGCACCAGTTCGGGTGTGGCGGGTGCAGCGATTGCTGCTCTGGCCGACCCAGGTTACGGCGTTCGACTCGAAGTTGGCGGTGCAGGTTTCCCGTCACTGTTTGCGTTTTCCAGTCGACTGGTGCAGACACTCGTCTTCGACATGCTGGGAACGCCGGGCGAAGAGTGGCCGGAATTGAGGGACCTGACGCCGGCAGAATTATCGATGGCAGAATTGTTGTTCGGAGAGATTGCGCGAGCTGTCAGCCAGGCATGGCCGGAGATCGAACCTCTTCAGTGTGAACTGCACAGTGTGATCAGTCGTCCCATGCGCAGCCGATTGTTCTCACCCGATGAGCCCATCGTGCAAACCAAAATTACGGTGAATACCCCGTTCGGCCCGGACGACATGGTTTGGGTTTCTCCGCGATCCGGTCTCGAGTCAATCGGAATTCGCGACGCGTCAACCGACGTCCAGCCATTTCAGCCCGACCCTCAGATGCGCAACCTTGCCCGACTGATCCCCGTTGAACTGGTCATTGAACTGGGCAACACTTCGCTTTCACTCCGGGAACTGAACGAACTGCAGGTCGGCGATTATCTGCCGCTTGACCAGCCGGTTTATCAGCCTCTGGAGGCCATGGTCGACGGCCAGCTGCAGTGGCTTGGCACACCCTGCCGGCTGGGCAATCGCCAGGGATTCCAGATTCTGGCCACCCGCAAAGGAGCGGGGTCATGACCGAACCAAACGAAACAGCCACGAACGCTGCGGACGATCCAGCCGCGCAGATCACGGATTCCGGTGAACCCGAATCACCGGCCGTTCATCCGGCTGAGTTTCCCGCAGCGAAACCCGGTCGTTCACCGGGCTCAATGCCACTGGAGCGGTTCTCTGACGTTCAAGTGGATATCGCGGTCGAGATTGGACGAGTCACCATGTCCATCGGTGACCTGTTGACGCTTGGGCATGGCTCCGTCGTTGAACTGAATCGAGCGCTCACGGAGCCGGTGTCGATTATGGCGCAGGGTGTCCGCATCGCCAGCGGTGAAGTGGTCGTTGTTGACGACCGGTTTGCCGTGCGGATTACGGAGATTGCGAAAACAGACGATCTGGAACCGACTCCAGCGGTGGAGGCGTCTGCATGAACACCCGCCTTGTGACCTTGATGCTCGCCGCACTGGCTGGATCAGCAGCAGCCGACGATTCCGACGTTGCGAATGCATCTGTTGGATTCAGCCTGCAGCCGGCTGTGAATGAACCGCTCCGCAGCATACCTGAACCACCAATTTACCAATCCGTCTGGGACAATTCAAAACACGCGACGGCGATCGTGCCAACGAGTTTCGCGGCCGCAGACACGGAAAACACGGACGAAGTGAACGACACCGTCGAGCAGACGACAGGGGCTGCGAATGGATCTCTCAAAGCGAAGCCATTCATCAATCTTCTGGATGAAACTCAGCAGGAGCCGCTGGCATCGACGTCCGCCGACCAGTCCAACGAAATGTTCATGCGACTTGCCGTCTGGACGGTGATCATATTGTGTCTGTGTGTATTGACTCTGCTGGCTCTCCGTCGCTGGCAGCGACGCCAGGGTCTGTTGCCACCGGGAGGCGGCCAGTCACGTGTGCTGGAGACTCTGTCCATTGGACCAGGACGCGCTGTTTCCCTCGTCCAGCTGGGCAGCGTGCGTGCTGTCGTCGGCACAGATGGCAGCGGCATTAAAACAATCGTGTTGGCACCGCCGGCTTTTGAGGAACAATTGTCTGAATTTGACGACGATTCCCCTTCTATTCAGACGACCGGTGACGCCGCATGATGGTCTCGTCGTGATCCGGCGGTGTGCACTCATTCTCACCTCCCGGGCATTTGATTCCGTTTTCCACACCTGCATTTGACCACGACAGACAATCGGAATGGATTCCGCATCCACAATGCAGCAGATCGTCGAATCCGGTGGATTCGAAAGTCTGTCTCCTCAGCTCAAAGTCGCCATGTTTCTTGGCGGCATGGTGCTGATTTCGTCTGCGCTGGTCACGATGACTGCGTTCACGCGGATCATTATTGTCTTGTCGTTCGTACGCCGAGCACTGGCGACTCAGGAAATCCCTCCGACACAGGTCATCCTCGGACTGTCGCTGTTCCTGACATTCTTTGTGATGGCGCCGACCCTGTCAGAAATTGAAAAAGACGCCGTGCGTCCGTACCTCGAGGAACAGATCACGGGAGACGTCGCATTCAACAACGGACTGAGTTCACTTCAGGAATTCATGTTGCGTCAGACACGTAAGGCCGACATCGCGCTCTTTGCAAAGATGGCCAAAATTGAATCCATCTACACGCCGCAGGATACACCCATGCGGGTTCTGATTCCGGCGTACGTGATCAGTGAACTTAAGACGGCATTCATCATGGGCTTTTGCCTTTACATTCCATTCATGCTGATCGACCTCGTGATCTCGGTGATTCTGATGTCACTCGGCATGATGATGATGCCGCCCATGGTGATTTCCACTCCTTTCAAGATTCTGTTGTTTGTGATGGTGGACGGCTGGCAGCTGATTGCACACGTGCTCAGCACCAGTTTTCACTGACATGTTGACCGTCGTGGCCGATCACAGTCGCCAGGTTCCAGCCGCACGAGGACGGTGGAGACCATCCTCCGCTGCCGCAAAACATTCGACACCGTCAGCAGTGAGAACAGCCGGGCTGTTCTCGGTGAAACCGCCTGAAGGTCCAGCGCACTAACAATCGATCCACATGGCCAATCCGACATCAACATCAACAGCACCGGCCGTCGGCCTGCTGCAGCAAAGCGAAATGATGCTTTCTGCAGCAATGCTGGTGGGGCTGGTGGTGATGCTGGTCCCGCTGCCGCCATTGGTGCTGGACGGACTGCTCGCGCTGAACCTGGGGATCACGACCCTGCTGCTGCTGGTCACGCTTAGTGCCAAGCGCGCGATGGAACTGTCTGTCTTTCCATCGTTACTGCTGCTGCTCACGTTGTATCGCCTGTCACTCAACGTGGCGACCACGCGCCTGATTCTGCTCGACGGCAACGCCGGAAACATCGTCCGGGCGTTTGGTAACTATGTCGTCGGTGGGAACCTGGTGGTCGGCCTGGTCATCTTCCTCATCCTGGTCACCATCCAGTTTATGGTGATCACCAAAGGGGCCGGACGGGTTTCCGAAGTGGCTGCCAGATTCACCCTCGATGCGTTGCCGGGAAAGCAGATGGCGATTGACGCCGAGCTGGCCGCCGGACAGATCGACGGGAATCAGGCCCGCAGACGCCGTGATGAACTTTCGCACGAAGCCGAATTCTACGGAGCAATGGACGGGGCAAGTAAATTTGTTCGCGGTGACGCGATCGCCGGGTTAATCATCACGGCGGTGAATCTGATCGGCGGTGTGGTGATCGGGATGTCCAAAGGGCAGTCATTTCTCGATTCGGTGAACGAGTATTCGATTCTGACTGTCGGTGACGGACTGGTTTCTCAGATTCCTGCGTTGATCATTGCCACCACTGCCGGAGTGCTGGTGACGAAAACCACATCGGATGACAGTCTCGGCGACGAAATCCGTGGCCAGTTGCTGAATAATCAACGGTCGATCTGGGTTGGCGCCGGTATTCTCGCAGTCATTGCCATGATGCCTGGGCTGCCAAAGCTTCCGTTTCTGGGGGTGGCCGCCGTGCTGGTCATTTTCTTTGGCCGGTCGCAACCCGTGGACCAGCCCGCGGAGGCTGAAGATCCAGGGGACGGTGACACGGATCAGCCGCAGGATGATTCTGAGACTCTGGAGAGTTTTCTGCTGGCTGATCGAGCGGTCGTTGAACTGGGCAGTTCACTGGCGCCGCACATACGAGGCAGTCGCAAGTCCAAAGGCCTGGCAGAACGTATCACCGCCATGCGACGTGAATTCTCACAGAGTCGTGGCAACTGGATCCCGCCGATTCGCGTCACCAGCAATCAGACACTGGATCCGGACGAATACTGTATCAGGATCGCGGGACGCCGTGTGGCGGGATCCGATCTGCGCCCCGACAGGATGCTGGCCATTCTGCCGGAAGGGCTGAGCGTCAACATTGTGGGGGAACCTGCAAAGGAACCCGCCTTCGGTCTGGAGTCGCGCTGGATTGAACCCGAAGCGACCGGCCTTGCGGAGCGACAGGGTTGCACGGTGGTCGACCCTCTGAGCGTTCTGATCACCCACCTGGGCGAGATCCTCAAGCGTCATGCGCACGAACTGCTCACGCGCGAAGCGCTGGCCCAGATGTTGCGGCACATCGAAAAATACGCGCCGGCCATCGTGGAAGAGATCAAGCCGGAGACAATCCGGATGGGGACGCTGCATCAGACGCTCGTCAGACTGGCTGAGGACAGGATTCCGCTTTCCGACTTCGCATTCATCCTGGAAACCATCGTCAACAACGCTCATGGTGCCGAGGAAGTCGATCAGCTGGTGGACCGCGTGCGGGTCGATCTTGGCCGGCTGGTCTGCGAGCCGTTTCGAGACACTGAAGGCCGCCTGCGAGTCCTCACGATGGAGCCGCATCTGGACAGTCAACTGCGCAAGTCGCTTCATGAAGGGCAACTCGCTGTGGCGGCCGGTCCACTGACAAAACTCATTGAGGCGTCTGTCGAGGCGTGGTCGGCGGCACGGCGCGTTGAGCAACCACTCGCATTGCTGGTTGATCAGCACTTACGGCGTCCGTTCCGAAGAATTCTGGCACGTTCCGCCCCGGAACTGGGGATCATCGCGTATCAGGAAGTGCCCAGTGACATGATCATCGAGTCGGCTGAAGAATTACGCTTTGACCAGATCTTTGGCGTTGATCCATCCGCAGCTCAAGGCACAACGCTCCCGACGGATCACAATCCTCTGTTGCCGGCTGATGGCATTTCCGGGGACGCCGCGTGATGGGGCGTAAAAAGAAAACCAAAGTTCAATTGCCCTGGGGACGTGCCGCAGGTCTTTTGATCGCCTGTGCATCGACTGTTGCAGGAGCGGTTCAGGGTGCAGGGCCGTCCTACCTGCTGTACCGCGCGTTTATCGGGAGCGCTGTGGCCTGCCTCGTGGTCACCGTGTTTGTACGAATTGTCACGGCGACGTCGGTGCCAGGTAAATCTTAGTCAGGGTGCGTGTATGTTTTGCCCGCCTGGGCGATTCTAAGGAAAGGTCATTCCATGCAAGGGACACGTTCAAAAATTCTTTCGCAGACGGACGTGCGATTGAGTGATGCGCCGGTACGAGTCGGTGAATCACCAGATGCAATCGCGGCGGCGTTGCAAGACGCCACAGCCGCAACCGGGCACAACCATACGCCCGAGGTGTCTGTCGACCATGATCTGCTTGGCAATGTGGTCCGAATTCATGTTCGCTGCGTTTGTGGCGAAGCTATCTCAATTTCCTGCGACTACCCGGACGCCCTCTGACTGGAACTGACCCTATGCTCTATCAGAATCGCAGCTGCCGGAAAAACGTACGATGTGTGGCCATGGTCGCCTTCATCGTTTGCCCACTCGTGTTTTCATCCGGGTGTGCCACGACGTCAAGCAAGTCTCGCAAGTCCGCTTCATGTCAGAATTGCGGCTGCACGGCATGCGGTGCATCGGTGGCAACGTTTGGTGAGACGGACGCGCAGGATCAGGTCCTGCCGCAGACCGCTGCCGGTCTCCTGCAATACGAAAGTGCTCGCGTAGAAAGCGACTCTTCTCAATGGTCAAATGCAGGACCGCCTCTGCCTCTTCCACCTGAAAGCGAACCGGGAAAGCCGGTTCTGATCATGCCGAACGAACCCTCATGTGACACGGCAGCACGCGAGGAATGCGCCCAGCTCCAACAGCAGACAGAGGCCCTTCGTGCCCAGTTGCAGAGCGTGGAGAGTCACCTGGCGAATGAACGATCCAGGCAACAGGGACTCAATCATTCTCTTGCCGCCGTGAATGCAAAAGTCGGGACACTGTCGAGTGAGCTGGATTATTGGAAAGCCCAGGTGCGACGAATCGACTCTGAAGCAGAGCAACAGCATCGCGACGACCTGGAGAGTCTGGGGACCATTTCTGAGTTGATCTCGCGATTACCTCGACCGGACACCGCTGCTGCCGGGGCAGCACCACGGCAGTAGATGCCACGCGCTGTGCTTACTCCTGCGGTTGCGTGCTGTGATGCGATCGGGCCTGGGAATTGCTCCGCAGGCTGCGGCAGTGCGACGGGCTTGCGATCCGTGAGACGTTATTGGCTACGATCGACAGCATTGAGATCAAACACCGTGAGTCCGCGGTCGTTGGCGGCATTTTGCGTCGTCAGCAGAATTGTGCGTTGGGATTCGTCAACGACAATGACCATCTTCCCCCCATACTGGCGAAGGATTGCATCGATGGCTGTCAACGCAGGAACCTCGCCAAGCGCATGAGTTTGCTGCATGTTCTGTGTAAATCCGGCGAGTTTGAGTGCTTCTCCATCGATGACGATCGACACCTGGATTTCGCTGCCAATGTACTCCATGGCCGCCTGCAGGGGTTCGCGTCGAAAGTCGACCAAAACCGGCCGCTGCAGACGCAGGGCGATGGTCTCCGATGCTGGCTGCGAAACCGCTGCCGTGGCTGTTGTTGTCCCGCTGCCCGATCGCACAGACTGCTGCCATGTCAGCATGGCGCCTGCAGCCAGATTCGCGGCGGCGTGGTGTGGCAGGAGGGTGGTCAGTACGGTGCCTGCCTCTGAGCGACTGGACTGCGTCCCCAGAGCGGTCGCTTTCATCATGGCCGGAAATCGGCCAATGATCATACGGTGACCGACCGTCGCCGGCCGCATTGTGCGCACGGTCGCCAGCAGACTTTCCGGCAATCGTTCAATTTGTTTCTGAATTCGTTCATGAAGCTGTCTAGCGGTCGCTTCAGCCGTGCGGACCAATCGAGTTTCCATATACAGGTGTGGGTCCAGATGTGCGCTCCAGCTCAACGCACGGCAATCTGTTCCAAACCAGAGCAACGCGTCTTCCGCCAACTGGTGGAGCTGGCTCTTCAGCACCAGCTCTCGATGATGACTCAGGACCTGGAGATCTGCGATGAGCGTCACATGATGGCTCCGATCGGACGCCTGCAGCAGTGATTCCATCTCAGGCTGCGGAACAGCAGCGTACTCGGCAGCTTCGACCAGATCTTCGGCCAGTTCCAGTGAACTGACCGCAATTGTTTTTTCGTCGATGATCAGGAAGGCCAGACCATCCGACTCATAAACATCGGCAGCGAGGTCTGGAATTCGTGTGCCAAGAATTCGATTCAGCAGGATCCGGGTTTCACGCTGTGCTTGTTTGAGATGGGCCACAGCGGCAACGTCGGGGACGCTGCTGCGCGCTCCGAAGTTCACAGCAATCGTCAGCTCTTCAATCTCTGCTGGTGCGAAGCGGGTCGTCTGTTGAATGAATTCGCCAAGCCAGATCCCGAGTTCATCCAACGTTCCCGTCAATTCTCTGCGGCTCGATTCATCGGCCCAGATTTCAGCCGGCCGCAGGTGCAGGACCAGCTGTGGCACCACCGGAAGGAAATCCATACTGATCGAGGAACCTGTTGTCGGATCGACGATGGCTGCAACCCCGGGAGCTTCTGTCGACTCCCC
>JBDOMX010000018.1:0-4593 GCA_039831615.1 Planctomycetaceae bacterium | reverse complement strand
ATATGAGGGGAGCGTTAAATTCTGGAATGTCGCGACCGGGCGCTTGCTGAATACGTTGACACGAAAAAGAGGTAACTTCGCGGCGGTGAGTCCGAACGGGAAGATTCTCGCCTGGGGAACGAAGGATGGGAAGGTCTCGCTGTGGAATACAAAGACCGGCAAGGAGTATCGCGTCCTCACGCCGAAGAGCAAGTGAGGGGTGTTGGGGGACTCTTGGTGTCGCGTGCTATCCAACGCGAGTCACGATCCTGAATCTGAATGAATGAGTTCGGTCAGCGGGGACGACCACCTTGCAAGTCCCCGGCCACATGCCCCGCTCGTGTCTCACCGACGCACGCGGCAAGCCGATTGTGCGGTACTCGCGCGTCACACACGACCGACCGCCTTCGATGCGTTACCAACCGCCGCGCGAAACCGAGTGGGTGGTCGC
The DNA here is from genome assembly GCA_039831615.1 of Planctomycetaceae bacterium. GTDB lineage: Bacteria > Planctomycetota > Planctomycetia > Planctomycetales > Planctomycetaceae > S139-18. The sequence continues at coordinate 4,163 of JBDOMX010000018.1, read as the reverse complement.
CTGTGGGAATTGCTGGCAAAAAAGTGCCGCTCCCAAACGGAACGGGATGCGATCATCAGTATTGTGCGGGCAACGAAGAAGGGGCTGCCGGAGGTTTGGACCGATTCGCAGTGAATGCCGCGCAGATCGCCCGCACATTCAGCGGTCGGTTGATCTCAAGAAACGTGCAGCCAGGGCCAGTTGTTGAAGTCCGAAAATACAGTGTCGTTTCTTCCGAACTTGCTCTTATTCCACTGCGAACCGTTCCCCCATTCGATCTCGGAATTCTCGAAGTCGATATTGGCGTCCAGAGACCAGTCGGTTGCCGTCACACCGACCTGCGGAACGACCTGGCCTGTCGTTCGACTTCCATGCTCGTTCGTGAACAGCAGCGTCACACCCATCTGGGAAATCGCGGTCGGGAGACTCGTGCCTCTGAGATGCCAGTTTTCGTTTCGATCCAACACCGGAACACGGTCCCAAACGCTGCCGTTGTCCCAGACAATTCGTTGATTCACGGGATCAATCGTCCCACCGAGATTGTTCCAGTCGACCGCCACGACGCGAGTTGAACTCACCAGCGTTCCCTTGGCGGCAACTCTGTTTTCGTTGACGAAGACAAGGTCATTGCCGAATTGCAGAATTGTCGTATCTTTCCCACCAATGGCCCACGCCCCTGAGACGTTCACAGAGACCCCGGTTGCCGCATCGGCGGGCGTCCAGACGCTGCCGTTTGCCCACCGAATCTGATTGCCGTCAAGCGTGGCCGTGAGATTGCCCCAGTCCGTCGCGACGAACTGTGTGGAATTGATAAAGTGGCCGTTCGACATGTAGCCGTGTTCGTTGGTCAGCTTCACGTTGATCCCCAACTGCTGAATGAGAATCGGCTGGTTGCCGTTCGTGGTTCCGGTCGCACTCATTTCCGGAATTCGGGACCAGACGGTTCCGTTGGACCACAGAATCTGATGTCCGGCACCGGCCCGGGCACCGACGCCGGCCAGGTTTCCCCAGTCTGGAACCACCAGCTGGTTCGACTCGTTGAAGAATGCGCTGGCTGAAGTTCCATGTTCGTTGATGACGGTGACCGCTCCATCCGTCTGCAGAATCTGCGCAGCTTCTCCGTTGGTGATCCACCACCCGGAAACATCTGCAGAAAGCAACACCCTTTCCTCCAGCACCTCAGCCGCCACAAGAGGCGTGCAAACCTGCCGCTTGAGCAGCCGCGCCGGCTGCCTGGAACGGGGTGCAATTCGGCTCATCAGCTGGTGCAGAATTCGCGAGCTTTTCATGGCAGGGCGTCCTTGTCATGCGCTGGCAATGGCGTGTCGATGGAATTCCAAGGCAGGCTTGGAAGACTCAAGAAGACAGAAATCAGCGGGCTTATAGGGAAATCAGCCTGCTCGGTCCAGACGAATCGCGGGGTCTGGTCGATCAGTTGACCGCTCGGGAACGACCTGGCCAAACCTGTTATTGATTCCGGCAGACAAGAGCCAGCAGCGTGGAATGACACACTTTCTGGCAGTATCATCAGCGCTTTGCTCTACGATAGAGAATTCACACGACACATCAATCAGTTGTCGCGTCAGATCAGCTCGCCGAGGTCAGCGGATTTCTCCGATGGGCACTGCTGGACAAGGCAGACAGTGACACCCAATCCGCTTCGCTCCGAAGCCTAATGAAACTCCGGCACCTCGGCGACGTTCTCGCCGTCGATCATCCCCGCCACAAACTCGCACAAGTTTGCGACGATGGCTTCGATCATCACGGCTCCCGCTTCCGCGTTGGCGGCGAGGGGTTCTTTGTCTTCCTGGTCGGCCATGGCATCGTGACGGACGTTTTCAGGGAACGCGGCCAGCGCAAAAGCCGTTTCAAATTCCTGGGCGTGGCCGGGCCAGCGTTTGGTCGAGAGATTGTCTTCGGCGACGTCTTTCGGGAGGAAGTCCCAGTAGGATTCGAAGTGCAGATTGATCTCCAGCCGTTGCAGGAATTGGCCCCACATTCCCTGGCAAGGGGCGATGTTTCCGCCATGTCCGTTGAGGACCAGGATGTTGGTGAACCCCGCGCTGTGCATGCTGCGAATCGCATCGAATAACACCGCCAGCCAACTGCCGGGCAACGCACTCAACGTTCCCTTGTGTTTCATGTGATGTTCGCTGATGCCGATGTTCATCGCCGGGGCGACAATCACACCCGGTTCCAAGCGGCGGGCGACTTCGTTGGCGACATGGTTCACGCTGCGCCAGTCGTGCTCCATCGCCAGATGTTCGAGGTGCTGCTCCGTCGCGGCCACGGGAATAATGCAGGCTTTCAGTTCGCCGGCCTGCATGCGTTCGCGGAATTCGCGTCGCGAATGTTTGTGCAGCAGAATGTTGCGATCGTCGTTCGGGGTGGCCATCTCAGGCTCCAATCGTTGTGGTGAATCTGTTTTGACGTCGTTACTGCGATGGTCTCAGTCGAAGAAGCGTTGCATGACGAAGTAGCCGGGCTGGTCCATGCCCATGTCTCGGTAGGTCTTTTGGGCGTGGTGATTGTCAGGCTCCACATAAAGTCGAATGCCGACGACATCCGGGTCGGCCTCGCCTTCGGCGACGAGGTGATCGTACAAGCGTCGAAAGACGCCCTGCCTGCGAAAATCCGCGTGCACATAGACGCTCTGCAGCCACCAGATGTGCCCGTTTCGCCAGTCGCTCCATTCGCGGGTGTGCATCAACTGGCCCACAACGCGGCCGTCGACGCACGCCATGAAGTAACGCCCCTTATGAGCATCGGCCAGCAAGGCGGCCACGCCGGCGCGGATCTTCTCACCATCGAGGCGGGTGTCTTCACTCTCCTCGGCCAACAGGCAATTGAATTTGGCAATGATCTCGAAGTCACCAGTTTCAGCCGGCCGTATGGAAAGGTCCAGGTCACTCATCAGTGGGGTACTCAGGGAAACGATGTTTGTGGTGGGCAGGTCACTCTATCAGTTGGTTCCAGGCGATCCAAGCAGCCGACGGGAAGTGGCCATCACAACCGTTACAGTCCGCAGGCAGGCGAACGTAATCGCGCAGGTCGACACGACAACGGTTTGCAAATCGGAAAACAGGATGTTTGGGAAAACCTTTCACACAGGACTGGCGATATTAGGTAACACAAGAAGCCTGCGTTGGAATCCAGCACTGGGTTGGGTTTACGGGTCATAACGGAGCAATCGCCTCTTGCGGATCGAGAGCGCGAGACTAATCGAGAAGGAGCCACCTTGTTGAATTTCGACGAGACCATCACTGGAACCGGACGCCGCCACGACACCGAGCGGGGACCGAATGTCTGGCTGATCCTGTTCATTGGACTGTCTCTCGGGCTGGTCGTGAATCACCTCACGGCCGTGCGACCCATGAAGACCCGCATGCTGGCGATGGAAGCCCAGATGGAAACAGTACATCAGGACATGCAGGAACTCGTGGGAGTGCGTGGTCAGGTCTGGAAGGCGAACAACTTGCTGGCCAGCTTGCGGATGCAGCAGCGTCAGATCGCCTCGGCTCGGGAGTCGCTCGATTCGCTGCGTCAGTTCCGTAGTGACGTCGAAACCGAAGCCGGCTACACGGTGGAAGGCCAGACCGCGCTGGAGCAGATTGCGACGTTGCAGGAGACGTTGCAGCAACAGCAGACTCTCCTCGACGGCAGCCAAGCAACGGTTGAAGGCCTCTCCGGATTGCAAGCGTCTCTTGTGGAAGAGCATCGCTTCACGGCCAAGGCGATGCAGGCTTTGGGGGAAATGTCGCAGGTGCAGCAGATCGCGATTACCGACGCCGCCGATGTGGACCGCGCAGCCGAGGGGATCGGCCGGCTGAGTGCGTTGAAGTCGCAAGTCATCGCCTCGGCGGTTAACGTTGGCAAGGCACGTGTGATCGTCGGCGAATTGGATGAGTTGAAAAGCGAACTGCTCACGACCGGCAGCGATACGAGCATCGCACACGAAAACGCCCGCCGATTGCTGGCGGTCAAAGACGACTTGGACAGCTTGCGCTACTCTAAAAGCACCCTCTGGTGGAGGAATGCGGCATGTTGTAGAGGTGTCGGTGGTTATGTGTAACATGCATTATCCTCAAATCAAACCATAGGTAACGTAACACATCATCACGCTGATTCAGCCTAAAGGCCCTAGACCCAGCCAGTTTAGGGTTAGGGTTAGGGTTAGGGTTAGG
>JBDOMX010000921.1:0-20368 GCA_039831615.1 Planctomycetaceae bacterium | reverse complement strand
GTCCCGCTTGTTGCGTCGTCTTCACAACACTCAATACGCGGATTCCAGCAGGGTTTCGGGTGTTTTCTTTCACAACGAACTCAGATGGTCGCTTGTACTGAGGCTAGTATCATAAAACGCCGCCGCAAGACTGTGCGTCTCTATCATTGTCTTTTCATCGGGTTCTTGATGATTCCCGTCATGATACAACTTGTCGCGTGGGTCTTTTCGCCCGACCGACCGACGATGTGGTACTCCCTTGTTCAAGGTGGACTGCTCGCAATGACCCAACTCCCAAACATTATCATGCACCACGTCTCACTTTCGAAGTTCGATACTATCGTTGCGATGTGGCTGTATACCGACACTGACGAAACCGATCAGCCTCCCGGTCACACTGATGCTCAACTCGCGGAGTTAGTTGCGTCAGGGTTGTGATCGCTCCGTTACTATTGCGCAGACTGTCGTGTAAACTAAACGAGAACAGGTTTTGAATTCGCAGGTTCAATCGCGTGTCTTTGACTTGCGCGGAGTGGACACGCGAGTTCGCGAACGGAACACGTTGGTCGTCTTATGACTAAAGTATTCTCATTTGCAGTTGGCCTGACGAACGAGTCGGTTGTTGTGCGGGTTGCCGGACACGCGACGCGGGAGCACAGCCCTGCGTTTGTCACATTCATTTCCGCAATCGTCAAACAGTCCAGCGGACAGCGACTGGTTGTCGATCTCGGTACCTGTCAGTTCCTTGACAGTACCTTTTTGGGCTGTCTGGTTGTCCTGTATCGCCGAACTCAAAGTCACATGTGCCTTTGCGCCACCGAGCCGCAGCGCGAGCAGTTGTTCTCTTCAGCGAGGATTGATCGGCTCATTCCCGTTCTGCAGCCAGGTCTTGTCGCATCACCGACGGATTGGCAGGACATTCGGATTGACCATGGATGTGATGACGAGGACCTTGTCCGGAACGTGGCAGTCGCCCATCGCTGCCTTGCAGATATTGAAGGGCCGAATGCGGATCTCTACCGCGACGTTGCCGATCAGCTGGAAAGCGAACTCGAATCACGGTCTTCGGACTAATCGCGGCGCGGCAGAGTGGTGCCCGCCTGAACAATGCGGCAGATACACCCCATCAGTGCTGTGCTGTCGGAGATCACTTCGTACGCGCCCGCCTGGTTCGGCCGGCCCGCATCCATCAGCACGACACGGTTTTCGTCCGCCGGCACATGTGTTGTCACATGAGTTCGTGTGGCAGGGACGAATTCGTTGATCCAGCCGGACAGCTGTTCAGCAGTGAGACAGCGACCATGTTGATTCGCCACCGTCATGTAGCGATCGTCCTCGGCGATGCAGATTCCCCACTGAGCATGGGTCTCCTCCACCCGCTGGCTGATCTGCTCTTCGTGAGAACGCTGTGCAACACCACGAATGATATCCGCCGGCATGTTGGCGTCAGCAAACAGCCACTCGATTCGTTCTGCGACAAGTGGATCGAAGCAGATGCACGCCACTCTTGTCTCAATTGTTTGCGGAAACCATTTGCGCAGCCAACGCCGAAACTTAGATTCCGCGTCGATCGACCGGCAGGTGCCACTCCTGCGAACAATTCGATATCGGGTTGCCAGGCCGGAAGCCTGTCCTGGCAGTTCAAGAGTCGTGACGGTTCTGTTCGCACGGCTCACAGAGGCCGATGATGGGTATTTACTGACCGCATCCGTCCGGATTGAATGTTTCAGCCGTGCGATCGTATCGCTGTGGTCATTCAAATCAGGCAATTGAGTCGCTGGATCCGGTTGATTGATTCGGCGCACCGTGACGCCGGAGGACCGCCACGGAATCGAAATGGCCTGACCGCAGGCATCAAAGACATCAAATCCGGTGACTGCTGACGATTCCCCGGCTCCAGTGACAATCAGGCCCGCTGTGGCCTCAGTGATGGTGCGGCAAATCTCCTGGATCGAAGCTGCCGTGGATCGGCCTGCATCAATGACGTGGCACCCATTCTGGAGGGAGGCTGATACGACGCCCGCGTAAATGTCCGGCGACGAAGTGCGACTGTCGTAGCCCATGATGACGGTGGGGGAATCGGCAACATTGTGCGGCACGGTGTCGGTGCCGTCATCCAGCGTCGAGATCGCTTCCGCGTTGTGCTGTTGGCCGACGATGTGTCCCGTCACCACACCGATCAACTGGGCAGCCGACTGTCGCGTCAAAGCATTTTGCCAGGCACCACGAATCCCCCACTCCGTTTGACGAATCAGCAGTCTCTGGCGGGTGGCTGAGTCAACGAGATCGTTTTCATCCTGTCCGTCGTCCCGGCTGGGGCAGCCCCGGCAACCTGGCCAGCCGGCAGCCATTCGAGCACGATGGACCGCCCGATTTACCGGAGACGTTTCCCCTGGACAGAGATATACCGTTTCAGGAATTGGTTCGAGGGTTTGTAGTTGTCCAGACATGCGGGCGAAAGTATGTCCGTATCTTGCGCGTGTGCCCAGATCAGTATTTACGTTCGCAAGGGGCGGCTGCCGTCGGCGGCGGCTGCCGGCCCAGGGCGTTCCGGCCTGCCTGATGCGGCCGCAGTCATCCGCGGTCCAGGAGAGGAACCGGTTCCGGAAGAACCTGCACTTTCACCAGCGGCCAACGAGCAGTGCAGACGAACGAGAGCGTACTACGCTGATTCGTGGCCGCGGCGGGAGTACCAGAGCCCATCATCGATTGGCCCCGCGAGCCGGAACCCACCACGACATTTCGGAAACTGCTCTAATCTTCGTACTTGGGTACATTCGGCTCCGGGACGACTTCGATCAGTTTTTCGATGATGTCTTCAGTCGACATCCCTTCAGCCTGAGCTTGAAAGTTGGTGGAAACCCGATGGCGCAGGACCGGAACAGCGACACGGCGCACATCACTGATCGTCACGTTAGGACGTCCATCCATGGCCGCAAATGCCTTCGCTCCGGCAATCAGGTACTGCCCGGCGCGGGGGCCCGCCCCCCAGTCGACCAGCGTCCTGATGAATTCAGGTGCTGCTTCGTCGGCAGGGCGCGTGGCTCGCACAAGTCGGGTGACGTAGCTGATAATAAGTGGCGACGCCACGATCTGCCCGATCTGTTTCTGAAGATACAGGATGGAACGAGCCGAAAGCACCTTCCGTACCTCGAGCGATTCGCCGGACGTCGTAAACTCCAGGATGCGTTCTTCTTCATCCAGAGTCGGATAGTCGACCATCACATTGAACATGAAGCGGTCGAGCTGCGCTTCCGGCAGCGGATAGGTCCCTTCCTGTTCGATCGGATTCTGAGTGGCAATGACGAAGAACGGTTCCGGAAGATTGTATGTTTCCTGTCCCACGGTGACTTCTCGTTCCTGCATCGCCTGCAGCAGCGCGGCCTGGGTCTTTGGGGGAGTCCGGTTAATTTCGTCGGCCAGCAGCACGTTCGTGAACACCGGGCCCTCGACAAATCGAAACTCGCGTCGGCCCTGCTCATTTTCTTCCAGCACATTGGTGCCGGTGATGTCTGACGGCATCAGGTCCGGCGTAAACTGAATGCGGCGGAATTCAACGTCGAGAAGGCGGGCGATCGTGCTCACGATCAGTGTCTTTGCCAGTCCGGGAACACCCACCAACAGGCAGTGTCCACCCGTGAAGACGGCCGCCAAAATCTGATCAATCACGGCGTCCTGCCCGATGATGACTTTGTGGAGTTCCTCGACCATCACTTCGCGATGACGATGAAACTTCTCCAGAAATTCGTCAAAGTCTCGTTTCTCGGCCAAAGAATCGGTTCCTCAGGGCAGCGACAGGGAATCGCGTAACAGACATATCAATTGGACCTGTCAAAACGCCGAACGACGACGGCAGATCCGATCACGACTGCGTTTCAGCCGGATGTCAGTTTGTCATTAGGTCGGTGTGGATGAACTCCGCTCGACCGGGAGCATAGCGAGGTGCAGCAGACTTGTCGTGCGATTGGGCTGACGGAATCTCCTGCTCCCGGACGATTTGAATCGTCGGAATGTCACTGGCTCGGCGCCCAGGCGGGTTCCATACTACAGCACAGGCAGTTTCATGTCATCGGCGACGGATGGCGTGGGCTGGTGGCAGGATTGTGTTTCTCGACTGACTGAGGGTGACAATGAAGATTCTCCGGACCGCGATCGTTGTGATGCTCGTGTTCACCACCAGTCGTGCCAGCACGGCACAAGACGAGTTCTGGAATGCCGGGGTCTCTCGACGAGTCATCACACCGAAAACATCGGTCTGGTTGGCGGGCTACGGTACCAGGCGAGTTCCCCAGGGCAAACTTCATGATCTTTGGATGAAGGCGCTCGCACTGGAGGATCGCGACGGCCACCGGGCTGTGCTCATCACCAGCGATTTTCAAGGCGTGCCGAAGATGATGAGCGATCAGGTGTTCGATCGCCTCGACAGGAATTTCGGTCTTGCCCGTCACCAGGTGATGCTGACGTTCTCTCACAACCACTGTGGCCCGCGTCTGGGAGACGATCTGGTCGACTACTATCCGGTGGATCCAGCGCAGGTGAAATTGATTGATGCATACACGCAAAAAATGGTGGCCGACTGTGTGGATATGGTTGCTGAGGCTTTGGACAGTCTGGCACCGGCGCGCCTTGAGACCTCTCACGGCCGAGCCACGTTTGCGGTCAATCGTCGCAACAATCGCGAAGCCGATGTCCCGGAACTGATCGCATCCGGGCAGTCACTCGTCGGTCCCGTCGATCATGACGTCCCGGTCCTGACGGTCACTCGACCCAACGGCAGCATCGATGCCGTTCTGTTTGGTTATGCGTGTCACCCCACGACTTTGAGTTTCACGAAGTGGTGTGGTGACTATCCTGGTTTTGCACAACTGGAACTTGAACAGAAGCATACCGGGCTCACCGCGATGTTTGTGAATACCTGCGGAGGAGACCAAAACCCTCTGCCACGTCGAACCGTTGAATTGTGCGAGAAATACGGACACATGCTGGCCAATTCTGTTGAAGACGCTTTGCAGGACCAGAAACGTACGATTTCTCCGGTTCTGCGTACGGCATTCGAGTCGGTCGATCTGGCCTATACCGAAGTCGTATCGCGCGAGAGCCTGCAGACGGCATCACAAAGCCAGAATGTGATCCTGGCGCGCTGGGCGAAGCGGCTGCTGGCGAAACTCAACGCTGGAGAATCATTCAGCCCGGAGTACCCCTATCCCGTGCACGCCTGGCGGTTGGGGAATCAGACACTGATGATCGGCATGGGAGCAGAAACGGTTGTTGACTACGCGCTGCGGTTCAAACAGGAATTTGGTTCTGATACGTGGGTGTGCGGTTACGCCGATGACATGATTGCTTACATTCCGTCGCGACGTGTCTGGGAAGAAGGCGGATACGAAGGTGGCGCCCGCTTGTACGAATATGGTCGCCCGGCGTACCGCTGGGCAGGTGACATCGAGGACCGAATCGTGGGCACCGTGCATCGACTGGTCAGGCAGGTTCGCGGAAAATGACTGTCACCAGTCTCCGCAGGTTGGCCTTCATTCCAGTGCCCGCGAGACATTCATCGCTGTCGCTGTCAGTTGCCGGTTTCATCGCAGTTGGTCAAAAAGTTGATTCAGGCCACGGTCAAGCTGGTCGTTGATCTCGCTCTGGATTCGCTGCGTTCCGGCGTTCTGCAGCAACTGTCCAACGTCGATCCTCGGCTGACTGACCGTGCCCTGGACGGGAATGGACACGGTTCGTCCCGACCGTTGATCGATCGTTTTTTCCAGCGGAATCTCCAGGATCAGATTGACTTGCCTGTCAATTCCCACTGCACCGTGAGTCTTCAAACCATATCCCGACAGTGCCAGCAGCAGTTGGTCATGTGAGATCATTCCATTTCGCAGTTCGCACTGTACCTGCTGAGGTGGAATCGTCAGGTCGCGCGCAAGTGACCGTCGATCGGGCCGTAATGTGTCCAGTCCCTGCAGCAATACCATCAAAGAACTGCCCGGCTTCGCCGTGATCCCGTGAATGTCCACATGGCCAGTCAGCATGCTGGTTTCAGGACGGTCGAGATTGTAGTGAAATTGATTCACACGCGCCGAAACGGTCCCTTGCACGTTTGCTGCGCTTGCAAGGAACGGGGCGACATATCCCAGCCAGCGGCGTGAGACTTCTTCGTTCACGATCATCTGTTCAATGCGGCTGCCGGACGCGAGTTCCACGTGATTCTGACGCAGGTCGTAATTGACCATTGCGACGAGCTTTCCACCATTGAGGGAGCAGCGAATGGGTTCCGTCTGCAGCTGGCCTGCGGTGAGACGAAAGGGAGCATCGCCCGGCCCGAATTGCAGGCCGTAAAGGTCGGCCGCATCCCAGCCGATTTGTCCCGTCACGTCCAGTGGTTCCGCGTCTTCGGGGCCGGTGCCGTCCCAGAATGCCGGCGTGCCCCGGACAGTCAATCGAGTGCTCTGTTTTCCGGTCAGGCGAATGTTTCCATCCGGATCATTCAATGCCATGCGGCTGAGTACAGCGAGATCGTAGTCCGCGTCGACGACGAGCTGTGCGGTCATCCATTTCCCGGCAGTCTCGAGCGTTCCGCTCATCTGAGCCTCCACACCTGGCATGTGCAGCTGCCCGCTGCGAATGATGTAGTGACCAGGTCGCGAATCTGTGTCAATATCCAGTGCCAGTTGAGCTTCACGGAGCGACAGGCCGGAGGGGTTTTGCCAGGGCCCCGGCGGCAAAGATGCCGTCCGCCCCCGTTGGACTTCTCCAACGACAGTCAGGCGATGCGGGGGCGCGGCGTCCAGCTGAACAGAGACCAGGGATTCCGGGGCCAGCCAGCTGGCGTCGGTCCAGGGGGCGACCATGCTGCGGATGGCCGCTCCGGTACCTTTCACCGACAGCTGTCCGTCCAGCATCTTCAGCATTGGCTGTTTGAAGTGTATGGCCAGATGACTCGATTCGACACTCAGGTTGTCGGCCCGCACTTTCACATCCCGCAGCTGCACATCGCCGGAAGCCGACTGCCCAACCCAGGCATTGACCTCCACTTCGCCGCGAATTCCCGGTGGTGGGCAGTCGATGAATTGTCCGAGATGATTCCACAATCGATCGGCGTCGAATCGACCATGGACTTCCAGAGCTTCCGCCAGTGGCCGTGCCTGAATCTGACCAAAGTCGCCGGACAGTTTTGCCGAACGGAGTTCCGCCGCGGGCAGTCGCAGCGGACCTGAACACTGCAAACGGACTGGCGCGTCCCAGCGAATCGTTCTGCCGCCATGTCGGGCGACAATGGGAGACGACTCAGCGACAGCCAGCCAGTCAAGACCCTGGAGTCCCTCGCCGGACGATGTATTTGCCTGCGTTCGCACGGCAAACTTCACGGAACCTTCTGTCAGCTGAAGTCCCTCGCGAAGATTCAGGGTCTGTGGCAGCATGCGAGAAATGGCCACAAGATCCAGCTGCCCGTTGATATTCACCTGCCCTGCCGCAGCTGATTCTGCTTCGGAAATTGCAGACGCACGATCGACGTCTGTGTCCTGAGCTGACTTCAGAATACTTTGAAGCAGTTGTCCCGTCGGCAGTCGGATTTCACCGTTGCCTGCGACGGTGGCAAACGGGCAGCTGCAGGACAATTGCTCGACGATGATGCCGTCTTTGGCCACCGCAATGGCACAATCAACGGCGGCTGTTGACAGTTGCAGACGCTCGTTCAATTGCCAGGACGGCATCCGCCATTCGAAATCTGCTGCACGAGCGGCCGCTCGCACTGCCAGACCGTCCGCCATCGATTGTCCAAGCATCAGCGCTTCGCCCTGCAGGGACAGAAGTCCTCGACAACGGACGCCCGGAACCATTTGAGCAATCAATGGCTCCAGCACGTCCAGTTCAAGTCCCCGGGCCACGAATCGCATCGCCCGTTGGGCATCGTCGCCGACAGGTCCCAGTTTGATTTCCAGCGATGGAAGATCGGACGGGTCAGTATTGTGTTCCGGCGTCTGCAGTTCAAGTGGCTGAAAATCTGCGGCCAGGTCATCCAGACGCGCAGCGATTCGAGGATGCACCGTCGTTTCACGGGACGTCGGACTGTCCAACGCTGTCGCAGGATCTTGCAGTCCTCGTCCCGGCATTGCGACGAACGATACATCCGGCAGCATGTTTGACGAGCCCAGTGTGGAAACGTCGCACTGAATTCCGGACACCAGTCTCTCGATCACCCAGGCGTCCTCGGAATCCGTGTCGGCCTGACGCGGACTGGCAGTCGCCAGATTGACCCGTCCATTGCAGACCGTTACTCGATATGGAAATGTGGCGTCGCCCGATTTTCCATCACCGCTCAGATCCTCAATGGCGTCCGCGACGTTAGAACCAGTCTTTGAATTGATCAGGTTCAGTTCTGGTTCCATCACCGTCAAATCGATGTTGCGCCCCAGGTTCCATGCCACCTCCCACAGAGGTTGTTGCGTCCTGATCTGTTGCGCTGTCAGCAGTGGCGGCGCCTGTTTCGACCACGGCCGCGTATTGTCAATTTGCAGGCCGATACATTCAACGGGTGCCCACCAGTGAAGTTTCAGCGACGTGAACTTTGTGACTCTGGCGAGTTCGGGATGGATCAGTTTCAGGCCGTGCCTGCCGATCCCGGTAACCGTGACGAAGCTGGGCAGCAGTACGATCCCGGTCAGCACAACAATCCAGACTCGCAGTTGTCTGCCGGAACGCAGCGATGCAGGTGCTTCTTCTTCGATCAATTTCTCGTCATCAGCAGACATGTCACGATCTCACGCAGAGACTGGAAACCCGTTCCAATCATCGACGTGATCAGCAACTCGACCTAAACCGCGTTGACGGGTCTGGTGGACCGCCATCAAAACCCGGTCGGGCTGCCGGACCATTTTCAATCTGCATGGTCGAGTTTGCCGGTCATCCGGCCTGGGTAACCTGCCGTCCTGCATGCACCGTCGGTTGCCGGCACGCAGGCGCCGCCGACAATCGATCCCGTGTCGACGGCGACCGGCGTTGCCTGAATCGACTTCGACTGATTCTGCAACCTCACCAAAATTCCCGGAGTGATTTACTCCGTGTGATCCGAAAGCCTGGCCGGCGGAGTGAATCTCAAAGACTCGGTGTGTCCGATTTCGATCTGAGACTTGTCGCCTGTTCCTGACCCTGTTCGATTTTCAGTGTCTGGTCTGCCGCAACATCTGCAAACGATTGCGTTGAACCGTCCGGCCAGCGGACCGTGATTCGTTCAATCTCAGTTGTTTGGCCCAGTCCAAACGTGATCGGCAACTCCACCTGCGACAGGTAGCTGCGCGTGGGCATGACCTGGCGGCTGAGAGTTTGATCCGCAGTTTGAACGTCGACCCAGGCTCCGATGGCGTCGCGATTGACAGTCGATCCCTTCAGCGTGACTCGCAGCCAATGATGGCCCAGTTGCTGGTCGTTGCGCAGCAGGCGCGGAGCCTGGCCGGTCGTGGCGATGAGCAGATCAGGATCACCGTCATTGTCGATGTCGGCGAAGCTGGCGCCTCGGCCAACCAGCGGATGAGCGAAACCGTCACCACTGTTGCCGACCGGGAATGGAGTGAACTCGGTGGCCTCTCGCGAACCGCAATTCCAGAAGAGTTGCGGAGATTGTTCGTAGTTCTGACTGGGCTGAATCGTGTTGATGTCTTCTTCCAGATGACCATTGGCGGCGAACAGGTCCAAACGGCCGTCCAAATCGCAGTCGAAAAAGAAGACGCCAAAGGACAGCTCCAGCCGTGTTTGCGGTCCCAGTCCGGTGGGCACCGCTTCGTCGGTGAACTGGAGTGCGTCATCGTACGCCACATACAATGCCGTCATCTCATTTGAGAAATTACCAATGGCGATCCCCATCGCGTTGTTGTTACGGAATCGGGCGGCATCAATTCCCATGGCGCCTCGAGCATTGCCATCGACATCAAATGCCACGCCGGCCTGTCGACCGATCTCGGTGAATGTTCCATGACCCTGATTTCGGAACAGAAAGTTTCGCACAGTGTCATTCGACACGACGATGTCAATGTGGCCGTCATTGTCGAAGTCAGCAAACGCGACACCCAGTGACTTGGCAAGGGGCACATTCGTCGATGGATCGTCGACCCGAACGCCAGCCAGTGCCGAGACATCGGTGAATCTCCCGTCGCCGTCATTGCGATACAGACAGGGGTGCGTTCCTTCAAAGGCCTGTGGACGCCCGTATGCCCGCTCGTTACCAGCCAACCGAAAATTCTGAGCCAGATCGAAGTCTTTTGTCCACTGCACATAATTCACCACGAACAGGTCGAGATCGCCGTCACTGTCGTAGTCCAGCCAGCCGCAGCTCGTGCTCCACTGGTTGTCGTCGCCAGCCACGGCCGCCGCTGCAGTGACATCCTCGAAGTGCCCGCTGCCATCGACATTCCTCAACAGGCGGTTTGGACCAAGCGCCGAAACAAAAACATCAACGTGGCCGTCATTGTCGAAATCTCCGGTCCCAACTCCCATCCCGTACAGCGAGATGTCGAGTCCTGACCCGGAAGTGACATCGCTGAACTGTCCGGTCCCATCGTTGCGGAACAGGCCCATCGTCGCTGGCGACTGCACTGGTGGCTCGTCCCACGGCCATGCATTCGAATTCACCAGCAGAATGTCCTGATCGCCGTCACCATCGTAGTCGAAAAACGCGCAGCCACCGCCCATCGTTTCCGGAAGCAGCTTTTCGCCCTCAGCACCGTTCTGGTGCACGAACAAAAGGCCGGCGGATTGTGTAATGTCGGTCCATGGGACCTGCGGGAGTTGAACTGTCGAGCGCTCGCGGACAGCGGGCAGTGAGAGGCTGGTCTCTTTGAGGATCGGCGCAGGAGCCGGCCGGGTATTGTGGTAAATCACGGCTGCGCCGACACACAGGATCAGACCGAGGACGACCAGCGACCACTTGATCGCTCTTCCGATCACGGCGTCGTCGCCTTCCGGATTGTCTGATGCAGGTTTGTCGGGTTGACTGGTTGTACTCAAAATGTTGTCCAGGCTTAACGGTCGGCAATCCCCGTACCGTATATTGTAATGGACCAGACACTTCACTCGATCCTCAGGTCAGGGGTCAGGGATCAGGGATCCAGTCCAGGTGCGTCAGGTCGCTGAAGAGGGTAAATGACAAGATCCTCGGCAGCAAAATCGGCAGCAGGATAGCGTTCACGGGCCAATCGCACAGCTCGTCCACGGGCCGTGTCGTCGGTCTTGTAACGGGCATGTGACTCTGAATGTTGCGCTGCTTTTTCCTTGTCACCCAGCAAAGCGTACAGCTGCTGCAGATTAAAGTGCGCGGTTACGTTTTCTGCGTCGATCACCAGCGTCCGCTCAAACTGTTCAACAGCCGCCAGTAAGAACTTCTGGGCCTGCTCTTCATGATCTTGCCGTTGTTGGGCTTTTCCCTGGTCAAACAACGTCATTCCCAGCTGATTGATGACCTCGTAATCTTTGCTGAAATCAAATCCGCGTTCCTGCATTTCCGCTGTGTTGTCCGATAAGATGCTGACGAAGTCCTGCTGAGCGTCGTCCAGGCGTCCCTGCTGGCGGTTCACCACTCCGCTGAGCCATGCCCACGTCCAGCGCGGGAAGTCCGGTTCGCCACTGAATTGTCTGGCCCGATGCAGCGCTCCGACGGCCTCATCTAAACGACCTTCGCGTTCCAGCACGCGGGCGAGATTCAGCGGACCATCGTAGCGGTTGAGCTTCGCCACTTCGGTGAAGGCATCGGCGGCCTGCCGCAGCTCAGCTTTGCCTTTGAGCAACATGCCAATGCCGTAATCATTCCACCGTTGCCATTGCGGAATGTCGGACGTTGCCTGCGGGCTGTCCGTCTCAATACCAGCCACCGGAAAGGTGACAGAGTCTTCTGCCAGAATGACGATTGGTAATTCGTTTCGATAAGGTTGGTCGGGCTGGTGCCCACGCAAAGGGGTCCCCAGTCGCTCCGCTGTCCGGTCCACAAAATCCATGAATTCAGAGTCGAATTTTCGATACTTGAGCTGGATCCGCACGGTGACAGGAGCGTCCAGTTCGTCCGGAAGCTGCAGGCGATAGTGCACCGTCTGCCCTGCTCCCGGCGGAATCTGGTGATTGTACAGCGGCACAAAGATGTCCTGCGGATTCCTGCGATTGATGCGGTTGCCGTCTCGATCGAGCATGAAGACGTTGACAAAATGGGCCCACGGATCAACGCGATTTCCATGTTCCTCGTCGATCCCGCCGCTGCGCCCAATCACCCGTTCACCACTGGTGACGGTCACATCGAGCCACACCTCATTCGAGTCAGTTGTCCCCTGCGTAAACAGATGTCCGAGCGTCAGCGTTCGAATCACTGTTTCCAGGAGGTATTGTTGTCCCCGTTGTAAAACAGGAACGAGAGGACGAATTGGCGCATGCAGTGTTCCGGTGATTGTGCCGCCCTCTTTGACCCCGAATATGTCAACCCGTACGGATCCCTGCAGAAACTCGCGGTGCGCCTCGATGATCTCGTCCCGACTTCGCAACCATGCGATCCCGGTATTGGCACCGGGAAACAGGTGATCGTGAACTTTAAGTGTTCCTGATTGGTCGAAATCCCGCGCGCCAAAATCGTGGGAGGTCTGGAGTGGCATGTGACAGCGGTTGCAGTTCTCTTCGGCGGTGGGCGGATAGTAGAAACTGCGGGCGCCGTGTCCCAATCCGCTCAGCAGAAACGAATCGTAATGGTTCTGTCCCCGCAGAAACTCTTTGTAATGGTTCAGTTCGTATGGCAGATGTACCTTATGGCACGTTGAACAAAACTCACTCGTTGCATGCAATGGCTTCAGAAAGGTCTGCTTGTGCAACGAGGGTTTGGCTTTCACGAGTTGTTGATTAATCCACTGTAACAGCCAGTTGTCGCTGTACGCGAACGGATAGTGGGTTGGTTCTTCGATGGTGAAGTCAGCATTGCCGCGCGTACTGTTGACATGGGTGATGGCATGGCAGACTGTGCACGTGATCCCGGCCTGCGACGTTGGATCGTGCAGCACATCGAATTGGGGATCATCAAAAGCCCCGCTAAAGAAGGGGACCGGGTCGTGGCAGCCGGCACACCAACGCGAGGCGCGCACGTCGCCATCCCGCTTGAGTGCCATGTCGCGCGTCTGGCTCACGCTGGCCAGATAGGGCGGATTGTTGAATGAACTGAATCGGTGCACGCTGTCAGACCAGCGGGCGTGGACGTCCGCATGGCACTTTCGGCAGTAGTCGTCCATCATCAGCGACTGTTGGGGAATGAAATTGCCACTGGCGGTCCGTGCGAGCGACGGCTCAAAGTACTGCGTCCCTTCCTGAGGTCCGACGACATCCCATTCGCGTGGATCCTGCGAATGCAAAACGACCATCATGGCTACGAGCGCCGCGACCGACGTGGCGTAGGTCACGCCAATCCGCCACTTGATACGCGGCCCGGCAAGACGATGCAGCCAGTACAGCCAGGCCGCTGCCAGAGGACTGCTCACATGTAGCCAGTAAACCGTGCTCCGGACGAATGGCTGCTTCAGATCGAAGCCACCGACCCGGATCAGCAGTACCCCGGTGATCAGCAGCAGGATTGAGACCACGAACAGCACATACCCAATCCGCACCGCTCGACGATTGCGGCGTTTGCGGGCATGCACCAGGTGTACGATTCCAAACACCAGAAACGGGACGATTAACAACAGTCCGAGGACGAGGTGACCCAGAAACATACAGAGTGAAAAGTAGTTCTGGTAGGTGTGGCTGGTGAACCACTCCAGCGCAGTGATGCTCGCCAGATATCCGGAATTTGCTCCCAGGACTGCGATCAACGCGAACACAAGAAGCAACAGCTGTTTGTTGCGCGGCCCCACCGCCGGAACGTACTTGCGCGGCAGCCGGCGCTGCGC
This sequence comes from Planctomycetaceae bacterium, assembly GCA_039831615.1. Lineage (GTDB taxonomy): Bacteria > Planctomycetota > Planctomycetia > Planctomycetales > Planctomycetaceae > S139-18. Next base: position 6,488 of record JBDOMX010000921.1, on the reverse strand, counting down.
AGATGAGTCCGTAACCTTTGGCGACACTGCTTTGCCTTCTGAGGATTCTCGTCTATTGTTCAATTGGATTCCGTTGAAGCGCTCTCAGTATCGTGAATCCGCTTCCAAAAGCCTGCCCAGTTCTGCTCGCGCGTCTGCCATGTCTGCAGATATCCGCGGTAACGTGAAGTGTCCGGCCGCGTGATGTCTGCAGGGTATGGGTATCTCTGCATCGACTGAAATGGTAACGGTTCCACCGTTTGTCCGAGGACAGTGTTCAAATCTGCGTCTTTGTCCCAGCCGATGTTGTGCAACAGAAAATCGCGCGACCATCCGTCGGGTGGAGGAATCTCGGGGACACGAAATCGCACAGTCATTTCGTCCCCTGCTCCCAAAACCACGAGCAGGTCGTCGGAGTCACTCACGAGGTCGGTGACGTCACCAAACCGCGTGAAATAGCCGCGCATGGGCGGCCAGCGCGGTACAACAGAGACCTCGTCATAGTCGTAAGACTCGGGACCATTCTCCGGATGTTCGATCCGCTGCGAGTAGCCTCGGTGGTGCAGGTCGGCTGCCACCGGTCGCATTTCGGTGAGTCGGTATTCCGCGGGTCGTTCATCCACCGTAAAGAATATCTCATCCCAGTAGAGTTCCATGTTCGTGACCAGCCGGACGCGGTAGTCTCCATCGGAAAAAATATCTGCCGACAGGTTGACTGCGATTGTCTTGGTCTTTCCACCTGGAAATCCCGTATAGGGAATGACCTGTTTCCAGTGGCCGTCTGCATCAGGCACCCACAGGGAGGGCGGTTTCAGTGAAGGCATCGCCGGGTTCTGTGAAATCGCAACATTCAGTGACGTATCGGTCGGGAACACCCAGCCGGTCAAAAACAATGTAAATTCGCGGGGATGATCCCACGTCCCGAGGTCCAGGTCGATGATTTGCTCTTCGGTCAATCCCTGAGTGAAACGTTGATCAAAAGCACGCAGGTACTGATCGTCGCGGTGGGAAATCAGAGGAAGCACATCTCTTCCGTGCTGGTCGTGAGCTGCGATGAGCGTCTGCGGATCCGCCACCGTATGAATCCCAAATTCCGAGATCTCTGCGGGCCCGACTTTTTCATTCGAGTACACGTTGACATCAGCCGGATGGTCAACGGCGATCAGTCGGACCTGATCGAAGTAAGCCGCCTCCCACAATTCCTCCGTGATCTGAAGCCGATATTCTCCATCCTCTTCGACAAGCCGGTCCCCGGGGATTAAGAGGAACTCCCACTCACGCGGCACAGCGAGGACCCCTTCAGCAAACTGGAGACCAATCGGTGAAGCCCAAAGCAGATCGGTGAAGAATTCATACCGTTCGCCTGTCCAGGTATACAGATACGGACACGATCCTTTGAGGATCCGCTGATCGGCAACCACGTGCTGGCCAGCGATCGGAGTGAGAATGTTCTGCGGGATTCCGTTGGTAAATAAGACCCGCAAAACATCGGCGCGTTCACTCTGTCCCAGTCCGAAATGCGTCGTTTGAGCGTTCACCGTTTGAGACTGATAAATTGCACCGGATTTCAGTTCCAGCAAACTGCCAATCCCATAATTATTCGTGCGCTGACTTGGCAGTTTCGGGTCCGATTCCGCCCTCAAAGTGATGTCAATCCAGTGGTTCGCATTGCCCCCGTCGTTGACGTACCAGCGCACACGCTCGTCGTCGATCACGACGAGATCCGAGTCGCCGTCCAGATCGATGTCGCCAAAATCACAGGTGCTGACTGCAGACGGAAGATCGACGAACACTTCGCCCGCGTCATGAAATTGTCCACCCGGAACTCCGCGATAGATTTGAAGACCCCCACTCCCCCATGCGACGATGTCTGAGTAACCGTCGTTGTCGTAGTCCCAACTCTTTAGACCGCTCGTCGGCGAATCACTCACCGGTTCAGCTGCGAGCAACCGGGTCCGACCGTCAGATGATATGGCCGTTCGCATCACGGAAATCCCGTCGGCCCCCCCTACCAAAAGGTCCCAGGACGCATTTCCGTCCACATCCGCCACGACCAAAGAATCGGGGCCGTCACCACGGACCGATGGCATCTCGATCGAACGCAGGCGAAATCGATTGTGGAACACATTTTCGAGGACATTGGGTTCGGCCGACGCAGCGCCAACAGTCACCAGATCGATTGCGACGTCGCGGTTCCAGTCGACAGGCACGATCGCCGAGCGGGTGGTCTCTGTCGCAGGCAGTGTCGACTGTCGACTTACGTCTGCGAAGACGAAGTCACCATGATTCGACCACAACGAGAGACCTGTTTTGCTCGCGACGACCAGATCCAGATCGCCGTCATGTTCAAGGTCAGCGACAGCGACGGTGGAGACATCGGTCAGGATCTCAAAGGCAGCATCCTGGGGCGTTGCGGTCAATGACGGAAGATCACCGACACGCTGATTGTTGAGGACCTGGACGCCGTGTGTTCCGCTCAAAATGAGATCGACGTCGTCATCCCGATCCAGATCCGCAACGACCAGTCGATTCATGCCTTCCGCAACGGTGAGTTTGACGACGGAACGCCAGCCGGTGCCGTCCGATTCCTGGCTGAGAACTTCGACCTGATCTTCACCCAGGGTGATCACATCAAGCCGGCCGTCAAGATCATAATCGGCCAACAGGACACCTCGTCCGACTGAGTCAGCAGGCAACTGCGATCCCTCGGGAGCGGCAACAAACTGCACCGGAATCCCGTTCGATGACGCCGGGTCAGGGAGTTGTGCTCGCTCGTAAAAGTTCCGGCTAAAATCATGAATGACGTACTCCAGCGGATGGCGTTCGAGACGCGGTCGGTCGAGCTGATAGGCCGGATCCGGTCGGACGACAAATACCAGGGGGCGCACCCTGGCGAGCACGGTCGTCCAGGCATCCGCCGCTCCGGATGTGAGCGCTGCAGTTGCTGCTTCAATCGAAGAATTCAAATTGACGCCACGTTGCTCAATGGCCGGAGCCAAAGGCTGCAAAACACGCCTGGCGACGGTGAGCGTTTTCTCGATCGTCGCGTCGTGTGTTTCCGCCTGTACCATCAACCATTCCATCAGCAGCACGATGTTATCCGGGCGCAGTTCCCACGCGCGTTTGAGTGCGTTCCGACTCACTCCCTTCGACGCTTCATCAAAGAAATCGCGGGTGGCAACGTACATCTCACTCCATACGAGCGGGTCGTCGGGTGCAAGATCGGCGGCGGCGGAATAAGCCTGCATGACTCGCTGCGGGTCGTCCATCAGTTTTGCGTCGAAGCCGAGTTTCGCGAGGTTGGCGGAGAGCAACCGGACGGTCAATTGATCTCCTTCCCGTTGTCGTGAATTCTCGATCGCATCTTCAGCCGCCAGGAATGCCGATTGGAGATTCTCGGATTGTTGTGCCGAGACGAGGTTTTCCAGCATCAGTAACCGAGCGACCGCGAGGTTGCGGGGGCCCAATGGTTCGTCTCTCAGGTGTTCGCTGAGTTCGGTCAGTGCGGCCACACATTCTGTGCCGTCATTCGTGTGCTCGTTTGGCAGGTTTTCGAGCGAAGCGACAGCGAAATTCTTTTGCTCAATCAGCCGTGCGGCATCGAGTTCTTCAAGGGCTGTCGCATTTCCCTGCAAACTCGCCTGGCGTTGCGCATTCCACCAGACAGCGGCTGCTGCCACGCACAGAACGATGGTCACAACGACGATGACTCGGCCGCGGTTCCCTGAAGACGGGGTTTTCATCACGTGCTTGTATTCTTCCCGGATGTTCGCGTTGTTCAAAAGGGGCGGATCGTCCGATATTCAGCGCTGAACCAACGGAACCTCGAACGGCAGCGGGCGGAAAATGGATGATACAACAGGACGGGACGGAGGTTGACCCGGTTCTGTGAATTCATTTTCCAAACTGACCCAACGTGCCCGCACGCGACCATCGTGGCGATCTGTTCGGGTTCGTCAACAGAACACGACCCCGGAAACACGCGACTTCATTCCAAATGATGCTGAGATTCTGAGTTCGTTATTCATGGTTCGCTCCTCAATTTCGCTGTGGCCCGGTCACGAAAGGTTTCCGGACACTTTGACGTGCCGTCCTCGTCCTTCCGCAACAATTCCACGTTCGGCCGCTTGCTACATCGCTTTTTAAAGATTGGCTGTAACGTTTCGCGATGAGCTGCGCAGTGGAATTGGAGTGAAGCAGATTAACGTGCCCAATTTCAACAGCAGGAGCCACGACATGTTTGGCGGCCTCATCCTTGTGTGCGCCGTACTGGCCGCGGTGTTGATGTGCGGCTATTTGCTCGGTGACGTCTCAGGGATCGCTACGATCATGATCACCGCCACGTGGATGACGTTGTTCGGGCTCACGGTGGTGATGGGATGGCCCGTTGCCGTGATCATTGCCGGAACGGTTGTCCTGGCGATCGCCACCATCCGCAAAGTATTCGGGGGCGATATCCGGAGTCGGTAGAGTGTGCGCCTGACTGGCCACTTCGGGTGCGCACTACAAACCGGCGAGGGCATCCAGTTTGGCATCGCTCAAGTAGCCGTAGCGGTTGATCCAGATCCCATCGACGTCGCTGTCGGCGATGAGTTTGAAGCGGCGGACGAAATCATCGGTCGGGCCATAACCGTGGACCAGTGCAATGAGCCTGGTCGTTGCGGTCCTGCCCAATGCACTGCGGACCTGTCCGATCTTACGTAGCTGTGGTGCGTCAGCGATCGGATGCGGTTCGTCCGGTTGGGGGTAATGGTACTGGTCAATCGACTTGATGTGGTCGGTCGAGTCTGCGAGGTCCATGAGGGATACGAGCGCACGGGTGAGGAGTCCTTCGTCAAGGCCCCTGTTGTTTTTCAGCAGGTGCCTGCCCCAAAACGTGACCATCAGCGGCCAGTGCATTGTATAGAGTTTTGGCGAAACACAGTCGACGTGCGTGGCGACCCTGGCGAAGTCCAGGCCCGTGAGCAACGACCAGGGGGGCATGAAGGCGTGGGCGGTCAGTTCGACGTGACTTCCGCCGGCGTCGTCGAGAATCTCGCGCCAGTGGCGAACGAGGTCCGCGGACAGTGCGGCTTTCAATCGCAGCCAATCGAAGCAGCCTGGGAAGCGGGTCAGAAGTTGCAGGATCGCGAATGGCCCGCGGTTGACCTCCGCAAGCTCGCTGAGATCGTCATTGGTCAGGCTGCCGCTCAGGTACTCATGGAACCGGCCCACATCTGCGCGGATCGAAGAAAATCTGAATCCTTGTGCAGTTGCCCATTCTTCCACATGCGGGCTGAAGTCCTGGAAAATTTCTTCGAACGTGTAGCAGGGGGACTCGGGCCAGTCGATGCGAAAGCCGTTGATGCTTGGATAGGCAGCCAGCAGATCGCGGACGTAGGCGGCGTTGTAGTCTCGGATAGCACGACTCGCCAAACTACCGGTGTCCGCCATCCGATTTGGGAGCAGTGTTCCATCCGGCAGTCGTGGGCGATCTTCGTCCTGCAGACCGGATGGCCGGGTGGCGCCCACCTGCAGGTAAACTTTCAATCCGCTCTCTGTAGCGGCGTGAATGAATTGGCCGATCAGTGCACCGTGCTGGTCCGTCAAATCGTTCGGCGTGCGAGGTTGGTACTTGATGCCGCTGTAGAATTCTTTGCGGGGACGAAAGCTGGGCCCGCTGCGGACCCAAAGCGATCTTTTCCCGAAGAGCGTGCGGTCGAACAGCCGTGGGCTGCTGCCGGCATCGTCCGGAGGTTGAAAGCTGCCGGTGTGTTCGTTGGCCGGTGCCGTGACCGTTGGGTTGCAGGCCACGGCCGTGGCACCCACGCGGTGCAGATTTGCGAGGATCGTTTCGACGCCCTCGCTCAGTATGAAATCACCAAGAACTGTGATACCGAGTGTCTTAAGCGACATAACGTTGATTGCCTGTCCAGTTACCAGTATTGCTGGATTCATGTTGCGATGATTCCGGCCGAGTTACGCTCAACAACCGCCTCACCGACATCGGGGATACGCATTGCCGGAGATCCCGCATTGGATGGTGCCGGCCAGTTTCTTCATGTTACCTGATGATTCTCTATTCTTTACTGTGGCACTCTCAGCACCGCAGGGCCGGCTAGCCGGCGAGAATGTTCACCATGATCCATCGAACGAAGTGTGTCCGGCACAGTCGGGCCTACAACACTGTTCATTGTCCTTGTTCCCAAGCCGGAGCTTTGGGAACGAGGGGCACGAGATTCGCCGTCAAAGGCTGCCGACGACGGAATGGCCGCGGTGGCCTAACCAGCCGTGCGTCTGGTTTCCCGGCTGGAGGTGTGTAGGGCCGGCTGTGCCGGCGGGTACTGTGCGTTTCGTTGATTGCACGCCATCCGGCACAGCCGGACCTACGGGGCCATCGGGGATATGCGTTCCGAACCCCGAGATCCGGGAACGAGGGCCGAATACAGGCGGCCGGGCTGAACCCGGACGTCAATCGGCTGAGTTCCAGTAAATTGATTGACTCTCAGGCCGAACTGCACCAAGGTGGG
>JBDOMX010000876.1:2864-4599 GCA_039831615.1 Planctomycetaceae bacterium | reverse complement strand
GTGTAGTCAGCGATCGCTTCGTTCGAATGCCCCGTCTTTTCGTGAATGACTCCTCGGTTGAGCAGTGCTTCCGGATATTTGGGATGCAGTTGCAGCGCTTTCCGAACGTCTCGTTCCGCATCGGCATATTTTTCCTGCGCGATAGATGCCAGTGCACGATTGTTCAACGCCACGAAGTGTTTTGGATCGAGCTTAATGGCTTCACTGAAGTCAGCAATGGCTGGTTCATAATTCTTCAACAGGTAATGACACTGGCCACGGTTGTTGAACACTCCGGCATTGCGAGGAGATTTCCGCAGGCTGTTGGAAAAATCCCGCAGGGCACGTTCGTACTGTCCATGTGCGACAAACACGACACCACGGATGTGATACGATTCTGCGGTGGGATTCCTGGCCAGTCGGTCGGATGTGACTGAGACGGCCTTGTCAAAAAACACTCCATCTTTTTCCCACATCCAGCCACCTTTGCTCTGAATCCAGAGCCACTCGCCATTCACCAGACTGATGTCGAAGACTTCTCCCGGGTAAGCTCGCCAAACTGTTGCCTCAGGCGTTTTCAGTTCAGCACCGGCTGTTGTGACAATAATCTTTTGACCAACCCGAGAATCGGTGGATGCGGATTGCCCGTTCGCGGGGCCCGTACAGCATGCCAGAAACAGAATTGCCAGGGAAAACTGGAAACGACCGATGTGACCGCCAATCAACATGTTTCTGACTTTCCTGTTTGTACGTGGTGCCATCACAACTCAACAACGAAGCGGGGGTCGAAGATCTTCGGCTCGCTGAGCCTTCGGTCGGTCTCTGAAACCGACTTCGAGTTGCGCCGACGTCCTTGTGTGGGTAATCCTTCGATATGACCTTCGGCAACGTAGCCAGCGAGGATCCACCTGTAAAGTCCGCGTTTTAGCCGGCATATCCTCAAACTGCCCCCTCAGCCAGGCCGGTTCCGCCCAATCAATCAGGCTCCGGTCGGCGTATTAGCACTGAATATGTTCAACCGGATTTTCCGCTTATGCCGATAATTTCACCCGGCGGCGTCGATCGACTTCGCCCGTGGGTGTGCGGTCTGGGGGGCACCGCACACCTCACCTGCTGCGGGAAAACCCACAGCGGTTGACGCAATGGAATCACATCGTCCGGCGGCACGCGCTTTGTTACAGCAGCCCGGGCTGTGATGAACAGGAGACGTCCCCGGTTTGAGGGGATTTAACGTGCAGGAAATGCCGGTCGCAGTGTCTCAGCGAACACCCGGGGGTGTTTACGTCTTTGGTCTGCTGTTGACAGCAGCATTCTACGCCACCGCGCCGTTCATACCGGGAATCGAGCCGTTTGTTCGTCGCTATTTCTACAGCCATCCGATCGAGATCATCTGCACCGTCCTGTTCTTTTGTGGGATGGCCATTCTGATCCATCGCCTGGTGCGTCTTCGCTCAGAACAATCAGCCATCGATACCGTTGCGAAGTCCGTCACCGAATGGCACGACCAGGGCAGCGAAGTCCTGAAGAAATGCTACGAATCGCAGCCGGCCAGGTTTCAAGGCAGCTCCATCGCGGAGCGGCTGCGCGATGCGACGCAGTACGTGGCCGGATCCGGCAGCGAGGGACTCGAACAGCACCTGCGGTATCTTGCAGAGCTGGCAGCCGAGCGCCTGCATCAAAGTTATGCTTTGATCCGCACAATTACGGGGGCGATTCCGATTCTGGGGTTCCTGGGAACGGTGATGGGGATCACGAT
>JBDOMX010000876.1:0-2854 GCA_039831615.1 Planctomycetaceae bacterium | reverse complement strand
ATTCTTCCCTGCCTGAAGTGGTCGCCGGACTGGAAGCGGCATTCGACACAACGGCCCTGGCTCTCGGAATGTCAATTGTTCTGGTGTTCTCTGCATTTGCGACCGAACGCAGTGAACAGAATATTCTGACCACTGTCGAACGGCTGGGAATCAACGACGTCCTGCCTCGTTTCGCGTCTCAGCCGGCAGCGTACCGCCATCTGCCTGCAAATCGAGACGAGTGGAACCGGCAATGTGAACGCCTGCAGTCAGCATGGTCGGGGACACTCAGTCAACACTTTGAAACGCTCTCCGATCAGTTGCAGGTTGACGTCGATTCGACACTTGTTGCCCACCGTCAGGCCGTCGCCGAGGCACGATCCAGTCTGGATCAGACCATGAAGGACAGCGCTGCCGATTATGCGCAAACGATGTCAAAGAGTATGCAGGAACTGGCCGAACGTATGGGCCACTGGCAGCAGGCCATGCTCGCAAGCACCGTGTCTGCAGCGGAACAGACGGAAGCCATTCATGAGCTCGGCCGCACCTTGTTGCGGATGCACGAGTCCGAGGAACGGCTGGCCGGACTGCAGCATCAATTGAATCAAAACCTGCAGGCGGTGCAGACCGTCGATGCACTCGAGCAGGCAGTGTCCAGTTTGTCGGCCGCCGTGAATGTTCTGACAACCAAGACCTCTCACAGAGCTGCCGCATGACGAACGTCAGCATTCGTATGGCCTGTTATTTGTGGCTTGCCTGAACAGCGATCCGACGCATGTACTCTGCGGGAGTTCTGCCAGACCCGTGTCGACGGGGGTTTCCGTTGGCCGGAATTTGATAAAGGTGGTAGCAGCAGGACATGGCGAAGCGTCGAAACGAAAAAACGGTCTCGCTGTTCCCGTTTCTGGCAGTACTTGTCTGCACGATGGGTGCGCTGATTCTGTTGCTGCTCGTCACGACGCGACGCATTCGACAGAAACAGCAGCACGTTCCGGCGGATGTGTTGGTTGTGCAATCCGCCGAACATCTGCCTGATCCGGTCGAGGCTGAACCCATTGTCGCACTCGCGGCAATCAGCGAATCGGTCGCGGCACGCGCCGAGCTGGCGATCACTCGAATTCGTCGTGCAGCGATTGAAAAAGCACTGGACGACCAGAGGCGACAGCACGCCGCTGAACTGCAGCAACGGGAACGGCATCAGCGAAAGCTCGCGGATTCGAAACATCTGCTGGAAACCGTGCAGGAAATGGTCCACTCCGCATCATTTGCTGCTGATGCTGAAACTCGGCAGATGTCGGATCTTCGGCAACTTCAGACCGACCTGGAACAGCGCCTCAACGGAGTCCGACAATCGATCGACCAGTCGCTGGCCGAAATGGCAGCTGCAGAATCGCTGGCGACCGCCGCCGAGAAACTGGTGAACCGTCGCCACTCTGCGCTCCAGTCGCTGCGTGACCTGTCGATGCAGCAAAAAGATCGCCCGGCGGACACCGCTGTCGCGGAAACGGTGATTGACTTCAGTAATTCTGCCGGCACCGCCAGAACACCCATCGTGATCGACGTGACGGACCAGGGATTCGTGTTTACCGCGACAAAGGTGCACGTAACAAAGCGCGATATGGATGGCGTCTCGGCAACCGACAATCCACTGTTGTCCGGAGTGCTCGCCATTCACCGTGAGCGGTCGAGCGATTCGGTGACGTCCCGACCCTATGTCCTGTTGCTTGTCAGACCGGGAGGGACACTCGCATTCTATACGGCTCAGCGGATCCTGCGGGAAGCCCGCGTTCATTTCGGCTATGAATTGATGACTGATGAGCAGGTCATTGCTGCGGCAAAACCCGTCGCCGGTGAAACGCAGGCGGTGCGGGCCGCGGTGTTGAATTCCCTCCTGCGGCGCGACAAACGACTTGAAGCGACGTCATCGATTCGGCGGCGGATCGCCGCGTTGAGGGACGCTGAACGAAGGCCTGGTCGACGCGGTCGAGTCCGCATTGCTCCGGAGTTTCGACGGCAGTATGTGGGCGAACCTTTCGAGGAATCGGACGTTGGCAAAGGGGGCGCGAATCCATTCGTGCGAGACGCTGATCTGTCCAAATCCGAAAGCTCCGCAGGCGGCCGCGACGGGATTCAGGAAACGCAGCTGTCGCCCGTCGATGTTGCACAGGAATCACCGGGGGAGCAAAGTGACGCATCAGGTTTCCCTGAAGCACCGGCCGAGGTGTGGCAGTCCATTCCGTCGATTGCAGAAGCCGGGACGCACGTGGAAGAGGAACTTGCCAAAGCGCTCGCGGCGCGCGAGGCCTCTCGGTCGGGAGGATCGCTGGACAACAGCATTTCCGCAGTCGCTCCGCAAAGGGTGCCTGAAAGGCTGTCCACCATCCGCCCGGAAGGTCCGCGCTCTGCAGCGAATGACACCGCACCGTCTGCTGATGAATGGTCAGAGCATTTCCCCACCCGTGATCCAGTGAGTGATAAGTTCTGGACTGCGATGCAGCCACTGTCGATGCAGCCGACAACAGAACGCCCCCGCAACGAATGGTCGTCTCGAACCGAATCCGCGGCGAATCAGTTGTTTCGTCTTCCGGCGCAGGACGGACAGGCGTATCGCCCGCATGACACACCTCAGCACGACACTTCTTCGTCAGCCAGACCACACGGCCCCAGTTCTCGGACAACCGCAACGACTGGCGGCAGCGGACTGTCCAATCGGCTGGTTTCCTACGAACAGGTCACCGTCTACCTGGACCCGCAGCATTACACGATTGTGGGGCACCGTCCGCTGGCGCTGGTGGGTGGGGCGACCGGCCTCATCGGCGACCCGCGCGCCAAGGGGGAGCGCAGCCTCAACACCAAGGACGTCGTTGCCGGCTGG
>JBDOMX010000812.1:0-4610 GCA_039831615.1 Planctomycetaceae bacterium | reverse complement strand
CCAACGGTCATTACGGCTGGAGACATCGACGCGGACGGTGATCTCGATGCGTGGATTGGTCAATACAAATCACCGTACAGTGGCGGTCAGATGCCGACTCCCTATTTCGATGCCAACGACGGCTATCCCGCGTACTTGCTTCGCAACGACGGTAGCGGCATCTTTAAGGACATCACGGAGTCAGGTGGACTGTCTGAAAAACGAAATCGCCGTACGTACTCCGCGTCCCTTGTTGATCTGGACGGTGACCGTGATCTTGACCTCGTCGTTGTCAGCGATTTTTCGGGCGTTGACGTGTACACAAATGATGGGACGGGGAACTTTAGTGATGTCACCGAAAGGAGAATCAGCAACCGTCATGCCTTCGGAATGTCTCTCAGCTTCTCTGATTACAATTCAGACTCGGAGCTTGATTTCTTCATGACCGGCATGTCATCGACGACAGCAATGCGCTTACACGCAATGGACCTTGGGCAGGAGAAGTTCCAGGAATATCAATCGATTCGACCGGAAATGGGTTACGGCAATCGCCTGTATCTTGCCGAAGGGCAGGATTTCAATCAGGCGCCGTTCAACGATCAGGTCGCACGAACTGGATGGTCATGGGGATCGACGTCATTCGACTTCGACAACGACGGAGATCGAGATATTTTCGTCGCCAACGGTCACAAAAGTCAGAGGACAGCAAAAGACTACTGCACGGCCTTTTGGTGCCACGACATTTACACGGGAACGTCGAATGAAGACAAAGAACTGGGCGAATTCTTCAAAATGACCTCAGCACTGAATTTTCGTGCTAAGGGGATCTCCTGGAACGGATTCGAACACAATAAGCTGCTCATGAATCAAGATGGGAAGGGGTTTTTGGGAATCGGGTTCTTAGCGGGAGTCGCATCGGAACTCGATTCGAGGAATGTTATCAGTGACGACTTCAATGGTGACGGACGTGTTGATCTAGTTGGGCTGTACCGTGCACCAATCAATCGGAGCCCGTCCGTACATGTTCTCCAGAACCGGAACGTATCAGATGCGAATTGGATTGGTGTCAGGTTGGATGGCACGTCGCGTTCCGGACTCGGTGCACGAGTCACGGTGAAGACGCCCAGCCAGATTCACGTGGCCGCCGTTGTTTCCGGTGACTCGTACATTTCCCAGCACGCATCGGTCGCGCACTTCGGATTAGGAAGCTCAACGCAGGTAAAACAAATTGAGATCAATTGGCCTGACGGCGCATCCGTGAAGATTCCAAGTCCGGAAATCAATCGGTACCATCGAATTCAGTCCGCCGACATCATCGTCTCGAAGGCCACCGTCGGTCCGTAGTGCTGGCGGCGCGTCAGGACCGCGGTTTGGCCGCGGAGCAATCCAGAGAGTCCAGCGAACAAACCGGTTCCTGAGGAGAAATACCTGATGACTGATCGATGTGGCTGGATAATTGCAGTGGTACTGTTGGTTGGTTGTGATGGAGCGGAGAAAGCGAAAGTCGTCGCACCGCCAAAAAGCAGCGCAGTCGAGACGCAGACTCCCTCTCCGAAACAAGAGACCATCGCGATGTACAAGGCGGCAGGAGGTCGGTACAGCGGTCACGCCAGGCAGCTTCAGCTCAGGGACCTGCCGATTTCGGATGCTGAACTGGAGCACCTCAAATGGCTCCCTGACCTTGAACGACTCTCTCTCCAGGACACTCAAATCACGGATTCCGGTCTGGTTCACGTCGGAAGCCTTCGCGTCCTGCGAAGGCTGAATCTCTCCGAGACAGGAATCTCAGACGCCGGGTTGGAAGAACTCAGCGGCCTGACTGAGCTGCGGATACTTGAGCTTGGCGAGACAGGGATTACGGATAGGGGTCTGAATTCTTTCGTTGACATGTCCCGCCTGAAGGAACTTGGGCTTGCCAACACGCAGATCACAGACGCGGGACTCGACCATCTTAGGGGGCTGTCTCGTCTGGCAAAACTGTCACTGTCCGGCGTGCAGGTCACGGATTCAGGGCTGGAAAAACTCGCCGGCCTGTTCGAACTGAAAGTAATTGACCTTTCCGGGACACAGGTCACTGACGCGGGGCTGGACCACATTAAGGAAATCAAGGGCCTCAGGGCGTTGAACGTTTCCAACACACCGGTTACAGATGATGGAGTTGATGAACTTCAAGCGGTCCTGCGCGCGTGCCAGATCATAAGAGAATAGAACCCGGCAGGTTGTCACCGCGAGCAATTACAGCGTATTACGCTGATTTGTGGCCGCGGCGGAGGTTCCAGAGCCCATATTCCATTGCTCCCGCGAGCCAGAACCCGCCACGACTTTTCGAAAACTGCTCTGGACTTCCTGATCCCTCAGAAGAATGAGGGAGAGGTGCTCAACTTACACGCGATGCATGTGACTTTGTGTGTCAGGTTCGCAGAGAACTCCGCTGCGGCTGCTACGGATCCCGCTGAAGACTCTTTTGCATTTCTGTTTGTTTGCGATCTCGGCGTTTCTGCTCCCATGGATCGAGTTGATTGCTGATTTCTCGCAGAATCTCCTGGTGTTGCTGGCTCTTCTTCTGATCACCGATGCGCGCATGCAATTGCGCTGCGAAGCCGCGAAGTTTTCGTTGTGTCGGGTCGATCCGCAATCCATGTTCGGCTGCCTCGACGGCGGCCTGTAGGTGACCCGAATTAGCCAGAATCGATGCGTACGGGCCAAACATCGTGCCGTCCCATTTGTTGACTTCGAGGTGGCGTTCGAAGCTACGTCGTCCGGTGTCTAACGAACCGGTTTGAAGTGCCAGCATCCCAAGGTTCTTGAGGATCCTCTCGTGGTGTGGATCGGCCCGCAAAGCTGCTTGAAACAAACTCATGGCTTTCGCGTCATTTCGCGTGGCGCAGTAGAAGAAGCACAGCTTGTCCAACACGCTCACGTCGTTGGTGTCGCGGGCTAAAACAGCCTCCAGCGCCAGGATGGCCTGGCCCATGAGTCGTTGATCCGATTCTTCCATTGCCTGTTCACTCAGCGCCAGGGCCTGGGCGCGCTGCACTTCCCACTGCGGCATGCGTTGGTCGCTGTCATCGAAGATCGACCAGGCGGCGTGCTGCTGTGAATGGTCCATCACATCCAGATCGTTGTCAGGGTTCTGCAGGATACGATGATCCGACGCCGATGTATGTGGTATGTCGCTCGAACCAGACGATGGCATATGACAATGAATGCACGAATTGAGCACGGGTGGTGGGTCACGTTCTTCGATCGGTAGCGAACATCCGTGATCGGAATGACAGCTGTTGCAGCGCTCACGGTAGAATGCGGCGCGCTCATCGGGACCAGGAGACTGATGCGGATCGTGACAGGTGGTGCAGCTCATCTGCCCTTCGGAACTGCGAAAGCAGGCACTGGATTGCATCTGCTCGACGTGACTGATGAACTGTGCGGCGCCATCTGCGGCATCCGGCGTCTGGGAAACAAACACCGTCCAAATGTCTTCGGTCGCCATTCCTGGTCGAAAATCGTGATATGATTTGCCTTTCCGCAGGATGCGATCTTTTCCCCCCATGTGGCATTGGTAGCACACACTCTCCTGGAGTCGCCTGTCGAGGTGAGCGGGATTAACGATCAGCATGTCCTCGGTGGTGAAGTCCTCGGCTTCAAATTTTTCGACGTGCTGCTTTCCTGGTCCGTGGCAGCGTTCGCAGCCAATTCCCAGCTCCAAAAACGGCGGCTTCGCGAAACGGTCCGAGGTTCCGTTACCGGTGGGAGCTGGATGGCCCGAGTGACACTGGATGCAGCCGTCAGTGATACGGCGATTGAAGCGTTGACTCGGGTTCTCATGATACCCCGGCGAGAGGTCCCATATTCGTTTTTCGGTGTACCAGGTAATTGGGGATTCGAACATGATCCCGCCACGGTCGATCAGATACGTTCTGGCGTTTGTTCCTGAACCGACGGCATAGTGCACGTCTTCCGATTGTTCGTAAACCAGCTTGCCATCAGCATCGGTCATGAACTCGGTGTGAATCATGCGGTCCCCGAGACGCTCGACACGGTAACGACACCCCTGAGCCTCAAATTCGGTGGTATCGTCCTCAATGACTTCGATCGGAGACGCATCAGCAACCGATGCCAGCGTGTTTGCCATCGGGTGCCCTGCGTATGTTTCCGCGATATCGAAGTGACATTCGCTGCATTTCTGGCTCCCGACAAATTCGCTCGACTTCCAACGGTCTTTGGGCTCTTCCTGTGCCACGTCCTGTTGAGCGACGGTCTGCTCAGTCGGCTGAGGCTCGAGTTCAGGACGAGACGTCAGCGTGTAGACCATCGTACCAGCCAACAACAGGACGATTGTCGCACCTGAAACGAATCGACGTACCGAGCGTTGTTTTGCTCGCACATGTAAAGATTGCCGTTGAGAGCGATCAGACCTGCGTTGAACAGTCATTCAGGTCCTCCGGTTGGATGTGCGGCGTGACAGACTTCAAGGTTACAGCACGCCGGAATCCGATACATGCGCACGGAAGCCTCCAATGATTACGTGCTCTGCAATACTGAATCATATACGATTCACAGTATTTCGTCGCTCATCGAACATTGATCAAGCGTTGTGCGGCTTTTGTGAAGCCTGCGACGACGTTGATCTC
>JBDOMX010000384.1:0-4611 GCA_039831615.1 Planctomycetaceae bacterium | reverse complement strand
GTCGTTGGTGACAAAGGACGAACCGTCCTGAGTCAGTAACTGGCGACGCAAAATGGGTTCGCTTGCTGACTCCGGTCGTGAAGTTACCACGGAAAGCGGAAAACTCACGGCTGCCACAGAAGAACTCATCTTGCAATTCAAATCGACGAGAAGCCGTGAGGGGCGGGGTTGATCGTACGGCCAGAAATGGACCGTTTCCCCTCAGCAGCGTTCACTCTGGGCGAAGTCGAAACGGGTGAGGAAACGGTACGCTCGTTCGCTTTGGTCCTCCATTCCTTAACGGGGCCTCTTCCTCTCTTTCCCTTTCAGTGATCAAAAGAAATGCAATTCCAATACGCGTCAAAAAGTGAGACTTAGCGTACTGACGTGGATTGTTCGGGGCACATACTGGACGATGACCTCGTAAGTCCCGTTGAAGCAGCATCACTGACTCACCCCGAACAACTTAAGTCTCCATTAAGCCAACTTCACGGGTGGCTTTTCCCCTGCCTATTCGGTTCCCTCAGCAGGTGCAAGATGCTGTTCAGATCCGACATCGAGTTATCGAAGAATGTATTGTCAATCGCGTTTACACCGAAACATCGAAGTCAAAAACGAAGGAGTCAACGGCATCGAGAGTCACCACTGGCGTGCGCTGTTTGTGTGCTTTGTTTAGAACCTGAAGTGCCATCCCCGGAATTCGCTGGGATCTTTGACTGAGGCGACGCAGTATTGCGTCGTCTGAGCATCGGATATTAAATTGGTCGCAGCGCTCCGCTAGCCAAACAGTCAACTCCGATTCAGATGGTTTCTGAGTCTCGATTCTGAACGAATGTCGATTCTGAAACATCTTTTCCAACGTTCTTCCATCAGAATCATGTTCTCTAATTTTTGCAGAAGATGAAATCCAGATGGCAGGACGTAGGTCCATTAATGACAGCAATTGTTCGTCCATATGTCGGCGGGCGAGTCGGTGAACTTCGTCTAAATGTACGATCTGCAGGTCGTCCGAATACATGACATCTACAAACAATTGGTCAAGTTCGGCCTGAGAAATATCGCCGCAGTTATGCCTTAGAAAATGGAATCGCATTTTTCTCTCCGCATCCTCAGTATCCTCGTCGACAAGCCCATGCCAGCCATCGGTTCCACACAAGTGATGTCTGCACGAGCAGTTAGTGCACGTGTGACAGGGATTCAGGGTGTCGAAGTCGAGCCTGCAACAAAGCAGACACTTCATGGCGAACGAAATCGACGATGTCTTTCCAGCCCTAGAGTCTCCAGTGATGAGTGTGTTGAAGCCTGAGCGGTCTCCACGAACGCGGATGCACCACACCATGTTCCGCAAGTGTGCCTTCAGGTCCTTGTTACCGATAATCTCGTCCCAAGTGCGCGGTTCAAAGCGTTCCAGGTCCACGCGTCCAATGGTCTTGATAGACATGAAATAATCCTAATTACGGGGGTTGAAATTTGTCAAACTGACGTCACACGTCACTTGCTGTCGTAAGTAATGAAGCATTAAGAGGTTAGGGCCGACGGTGATTGTGACAGTGTGACGGGGGTGTCGTCACTGGCGAGGGAGAGCCTCAAGAATCTGGCGCCGCCGGGATATCGACCGCGTTCCAATGAGATGCCCAACGTTTGCAGGCTGGACCGCAGTTCAATTAATTGTCTGCTCAATGCCGGAGCAGTTTTTGGCCAAAGTGCGGATCGCGTGTCGAGGCTGTGGAGTTTTGCAGTTTGCTCAAGCTTTGACAGCACGGCACTCGCAGACGCTTCGAGGAATGAACCCTCTTTTCTGAGACGTATGTACAGCGCCTCAACGAGTGGGTGTTCGTCCAGGATTCTGCGACTACCACCAACGCGGCAGTTCTGCCAGGCGAGTCCCTCCAGCACCAAGCAAATTCGTCGCACGTCGCTGTCGCTGAGAATTTCTCCAATCTCCGCGTACGCGAATGCCGCGATCTCCGATCGCACGCGTCGACAATTGAGCGGCAATGCTGCAACATTGCCATTGGGCGACATCCATGGAAGTGCAATCATTGCCCTGCCGCAAACGTCGACAAACAAGTCCGGACGTGCGGCCAGCACGATTTGCAGGGAATATTGTAAGCGATCTCGAAATTCGAGGTCCGTCTCAATCATTACTGTGCCCCTCTCTCAAGAGCAGGCCGCAGCTGTTGCTGTGCGAAGTCGACTCGGCGGCCGATTTTACTGAACGCAATCTGTCCCGTGAGACGCATGTCGCGAAGCACGTGCCTGACTATGCCAGCAGCAGCTTTGTTCAGCGTGATTCTTCCCGCGGGCAACTCCGCCCTGAGATCTAATTCGTCAACCCGTGTCCAAACAAATTTGCGAACCAAGCTGAGATCAATCCAATGTGGCACAACCAACTTGTCGCGCTGTGGAATTCGTCGCATAACTTCTCCCTTCGCGAAGAAGTATGCAACAGAGCCCCTGCAATCAGGCTGCAAGGCTGCAGGAAATCCGCAGGCTTCCTGCAGGAGGCAGGAGGCAGGAGGCAGGAGGCAGGAGGCAGGAGGCAGGAGGCAGGAGGCAGGAGTCAGGAGTCAGGAGTCAGGAGGCATCGCTGATTATCTCAAATCTGACCAACGGCCCTGCTGTGCCGATTTCCACGTCTAGATTTTGGTCCTCTAGCTTTTTCGTCAGTCGAGTGATGGTGCTCGATAGTGATTTTTTTTGCGGTGGGTCTTCTCCCCAAACGGCTGACATCAAATGTTCGACCTGAATCGGCCGATTCTTCAAATGTTGTTTGCAGCAGTAGTCGAGAACTTTCATCTGTGTGGCACTTAACTCGGGGAACTTTTCGAACACCTTAACGATGGCGTAAAAAGGTGAGTTTTCGAGAGTCTCGTCCTCTTCTGCAGTGTTGCGCTGGGCTGAGCGGTTCACGATGAAAGTTGCCGACTCAACCATCAGCTGAACTGGACGTTGATCTGCGACACACAAGTCGTGCCCGACTTCGAACCAAAACGGCTGTCGAATCAATTCGCCTGAGAATCCCGATGCAAAACCGAATTCTGTTGGAGTCATCGCCGCGGCGCACCACCAAAGAAGAATTGCCCCCATCCGATGCGGTCCTCCGAAATGTCGGCAGTATTGATTGAATGCAAATGGCGGATCATTCGGGGGAAGTAGTGGCTGGCACTGAACACCGGATGACGGCCGAGCTCCGACGGAGGCAATTTCTAATCCCGCACGCCGCCCTAAGAGTTGCTGATTTCCTGCGGAGTCTATTAAGTCCCAACAGGCGCGAGCCGCTCGAAACAACGCCCTGAACTCAGTGTTATTCGCGAAAGCTGCTTGCGCAATCTTCCACGCCCAGTAGAGTTCCCCTTCTTTTTTGTCGTTGACGGACACAAGCCCTTCGCGATCCAGCCATTGAACCAAATAGCCACTGAATTCAAATTCATACTCAGGCCCGATCAGCGATTTCAAATTGATGTCGGTGAGTCGGCACTGTTCCAAGGTTGCAATGGACTTTTCGAGGTCGGTGGACATTTTCGTGGCAGTTCGGAATTGCTGGCGGAGAATGGAAGTTCTACATGAGTTCTACAATCTTGTCGCATTCGACTCGACACAGGCTGTGTCGTAGCGACGAAATTGCTTGCCTTTTCGTTTTTGTTGGTAGGCTCGTATCGTGCCGGCACGGGCGTGATTATTTTCCTGTGATGATTCGTTTGACGATGGATCGTTTGCCCGTGGTTTGCTCAGCTCGTTCAATACGAGCGATGTGAGAACCGGGCTGCTCGGAAATCGCCTTGCAGGCTTTCGTGAAGGCTTCATTGCCGTCGCGAGCCTCTACGTGAACAGCGTACTGCAGACGAACTCTGTACTCCACGGGAAATATCGATCAATGTGGCGGCGTACGACAAATCGATCGCGTCACGGCTATCAAAAGCGAATCTCTCCGTCGTCATCGATCCAGTCTGAAAGCTGGAACTCGACCCCGTTCTCGCAAAAATATCCATAAAAGACCAAGCTGGCGAAGAGCCGACGTTCTATGCCAGGCATGACTGCCGGGCATAGCGAAGAGTCAACGTCGACCTTAAAATCATTCGCTTGGATACCGAGATCGTACTTTGCAACGACCTGCCATTGATGGAACTCGTTCGCGACCACCGTGAGAAAGTCAGCGTCATCCCATTCACTGTGCACACGCACTATCGGCGTCTCGTAACTAAACCGGCCAGGTCTGGGGGCCCAAAACGGTCTGTCGGTGCGATTCTGCATCGCTTCAAAAATCGTTTGGGCGTCATCCCCCGACTTCGCGAACCGCTGCACAAAAATCCGTTTTTCGATGTCGTATTCTTCCGTTTCACAATTCATCTTCATGTTGGCCTTTGTTGCAACAACAATCCTCATCGCTCGGCCACATGGTCGAGCGCCCGCATCAGCTGCTGCCGAATGTATGTGGCGGTCCGCCCATTGGACCAGACGGGGACTGCAGTCCGGCTGCAGTGTGACTGCGACGCTGCAGTTTATTTGCAGTAATGTTCGGTGGCGGCGGTAGCTGGGATTTCCCAATGCCGATTTGAGCTTCGGCGGCGAACTATCTGCACAGCTTGCAACTTGATGCGTAGCCGTGAACTCGTGCCACGTACGTCCCTG